>JAZSCX010000086.1:0-4695 GCA_045530865.1 Candidatus Avilachnospira sp. | reverse complement strand
CCCCCCAGTCTCGCGCAAGCGCTCGACAGCCCCCTCGTCAGAGGGGGCTGATAAAAAGTCCCACCACCAACTGAAGTTGGCAGCGGGGCAAGTATGCGATAGAAATACGCTTCGGGAGCCTTAAGGCTCTGCTGGTATCAGCCCCTTATAGGGGCTGAGCAGGGCACCCGTTATACGGGTGGTCCTGACTTATCGAATTTCGTTTTGCAAGTATATACAAAAAACTTGCAATTTGCCTGTATTTGGGGTAAGATAATTTATTGAAGGAACAATATTTATTTTCCTACTTGCAAATAATGGAGGAATTTCCCATGGTAAAAACCGCACAGGAACTCATGGCTCTGATCCGTGAACAGAACATTCAGATGGTCGATTTCAAGATCGTGGACATCAATGGCCAATACCGCCATGTGACGATTCCTGCATCCCAGTTTTCCGAGACTACGCTGGAAAACGGCATTGGCTTTGACGCCTCCAACTACGGCTACGCTGTGGTGGAAAAGAGCGACATGGTCTTTATCCCCGATGTGACCACCGCCGTGGTGGATCCCTTCTGTGAGATCCCCACCCTGTCCGTCACCGGCAATGCCATGATCATCGATTATCCCCAGAACCGTCCTCTGGCTCAGTATCCCCGCAACATCGTTGCTGCCGCCGAGGCCTATATGCGGGAAAGCGGCGTCGCCGATACCATGCTGATCCTGCCTGAATTCGAATTCTATCTGTTCGATCAGGTTGGCTGGAACGTGCAGCCCCATCAAATCGCCATGGATCTGGATCTGGAGCAGGGCCACTGGAACACCGCCACCCAGGGTCAGGGCGTAGTCGTACCCAAGCAGAAGGGCTATCATGTGGCAAAGCCCTTTGACCGCACCTATGAATGCCGCTCCGAAATGTGTCTGGAGATGGAAAAGGCCGGTATTGCCATCAAGTATCACCATCCCGAGGTGGGTGCAGCCGGTCAGTTTGAGATCGAACCCATGCTGGGCGAGATGTCCAAGATGGCAGACGCTACCATGATGATCAAATATATCATCCACAACACCGCTCTAAAGTACGGTAAGACCGCCACCTTCATGCCCAAGCCTGTTTACGGCGAAGCCGGCAGCGGTATGCATGTGCATATGCTCCTGCTGAAGGACGGCGAGCCCGTGTTCTCCGATGATGACGGCTATTCCCACCTGAGCAAGGAAGCCCATTGGTTCATGGGCGGTCTGCTGAAGCACATCCATTCCCTGTGCGCCCTGACCAACCCCAGCACCAACTCCTTCAAGCGGTTGGTTCCCGGTTTTGAAGCCCCTGTCACCGTGGGCTACGCCACTTCTAACCGCTCTGCCGTCATCCGCATCCCCGCCTATGCCAAGAGTCCCAAGCTTCGCCGGTTCGAGCTGCGGAACCCCGATGCCACCTGCAACCCCTACCTGTGCTATGCCGCCATCCTGATGGCCGGTCTGGACGGTATCAAGAACCAAATCGATCCCCATGAAAATGGCTGGGGCCCCTATGATATGAACCTGTATCACCTGCCCGAGGAAGAAAAGGCCAAGCTGACCCACCTGCCTACCTCCCTGGATCAGGCTCTGGATGCACTGGAAGCTGATCATGACTATCTGACCGCCGGCGGCGTGTTCCCCGAAGAACTGCTGAAGAACTTCATCGCCAGAAAGCGTCAGGAATGTCTGGAGCTGGCAGCCATCCCCCACCCTGCCGAATTCGACCGCTACTACAACCTGTAAACAGCAGAAGGAGATTCCGATTATTCTTTCGGAATCTCCTTCTTTTTCTGTTTTTCTCCTGTGACCCAGCCCACGATCTGACCGGAGAGCACCACTGTGTAAAGAGAAAACAGCATCCGTTTCCACGGAATATAGCTCAGTGACAGCAGCAGAACCGTCAGATCGCTGATCAGATAAAACACCTGCAGCTTCATACCGGTGAGCTTCCGGATGCTCATGGCAAGGGCGTCGTCTCCTCCCGGTGCACCGCCAAATCGAATAGACAAACCTGCACCCACACCGATAAACACCGCACCCAGTGTTGCCGCCAGAAACGGCATGTTGGCAATCTGCGGCCAAAGGGGTGGCCACAGCTCACAGATCGCGTAGGTGCCCGAAAATCCAACCGCTGCCACCGCAGAATAGATAATAAATTTCCACCCTAGCACCTTGATTCCAATCGCATAGCAGACAGCATTCAGAAGAAATCCGGTGATGGCAGGCGACCAGCTGAACCAGTACTCCAGCAGCAGCGTCATACCCAGCACGCCGCCTTCCGTTACATCTGCCAACGCATGAATATTATACAAACCGAAGGCCTGAATGGCGCCTCCCAGCGCCAGCAGCACCCATGGTAAAACTTTTTTGCGAATCATATGAAAAACTCCCTGTTTGATGTTCGAATATTGTAATACGGCATTGCATTTATGTCAAGTTATCCTTGACATTCCTTTCGGTTTTCCATATAATGTTTTTCCGTGACGCACCTGCTTCAGGCAGATTTTTTGCCTGTTTTCATTTGGAGGAATACATATGAACCCCGCTTTTCGTCTGATTTTCAACAATCTATTGCTCGGCATCGGTCTTGCCATGGACGCTTTTTCCGTATCTCTTGCCAACGGGCTCAACGAGCCCTGCATGAAGCCCAGAAAAATGTGCGGCATTGCCCTGATTTTCGCAGTGTTTCAGGGCATGATGCCCATGATCGGCTGGGTCTGTGTCCATACCATTGTCCATTATTTTCAGGCCTTTGAACAGCTCATTCCGTGGATTGCCCTGTTCCTGCTATGCTGGATCGGCGGAAAAATGCTCTATGACGGCATCCGGAACAGAGACGAAGCCTTCGTCTGCCACAGCGTCAGCCTGTCAGCTCTGCTGGTGCAGGGTGTTGCCACCTCCATCGACGCTCTTTCCGTCGGGTTTACCATTGCCGATTATGATCTGGCTTCCGCCATTGTATCGGTACTGCTTATTGCCGCGGTAACCTTTGTAATCTGCCTTGCCGGTCTGGTCATTGGCAAACATGCCGGAACAAAAATGGCTGGAAAAGCCGGTATTCTGGGCGGACTCATTCTGATTTTCATTGGTTTTGAAATTTTCCTCACGGGAATTCTGTGAGCATCCGTTCAGAATGTTTTAATGATTTCTTAAAGGTTCGACGTCTTTTTTCTTAATCCTTCATTTGGTATCCTTTTCTCAAGGAGGGATACCAAATGGAGGATACTATTTTGCTCATCTGCCGGATCTTTGGTCTGATCGCATCGGGATTTGGCCTGTGGTTCGGCGTGATCTCCGCCTGTTTTCTCCTGCGGGAGAAGCAATTGCCGAAGCCGGACAAGCTGCTGCGGTTTGCCGTGCTGATCCCCGCAAGAAACGAAGAAGCCTGCATCGCAGGCATTATTGAAAGCATTCAAAAACAGGATTATCCGCAGAATTTGATCGATATTTATGTGATTCCCAATAATTGCACCGATGGAACTGCCGCTGCCGCACTCCACGCCGGCGCCAATATTATGACCGTTTCGGCCCGGGTAAACAGCAAAGGAAGCGCGTTACATGAGGCTTTTTCCCGTCTTTTAAGGGTAAAAAACCACGATGCTTACTGCGTTTTTGACGCGGATAACGAGGTAAATCCCGCTTTTTTCGCGGAAATGAACCGGTATTTAGCCCGTTTTCGGGCGGCAAAAAGCCGTATTTTCGCCAAAAATGCCCATGAAAGCTGGGTTTGTGCCTGCTATGAAACCTATTTTTGCAATGCAAACCTGCTCCTGAACCGTCCCCGGCAGCGGCTCGGACTGTCTGCCAGACTGATCGGCACCGGCTTTGCGGTGCGCCGGGATCTGATGGAAGAGCTGGGCGGCTGGCACACCAACACGCTCACCGAGGATGCAGACTTCTATGCCATGCTCTCTACACGGGGTGAACGGATCGCCTTTGTGCCGCATGCCATTTCCTATGACGAAGAGCCCCTGACCTTCCGGGAATCCATCATCCAGCGAAGGCGGTGGATGAGCGGCATCATGGAGGTCTGCCGAAACCGCGCCGGACAGCTGCTGCGGGGTATTTTCAACGGAACAGGCGGCATCAAAGCTCTTGATGCCCTGCTGCAGCTCACCTTTGCCCATATTCAGGCATGGCTGCTGCCCATGTTCCTGCTGCAGCTGGCGGCCGATCCCTTGGGTACGCTTCAGGCACTGCCCCTCTCCGCGCTCTCCTATTATGCTTCCACCCTCTTGATCGGTGCGATATCTCTTCTCTGGGAACGGCGCATGACCCGCTACAAAGCTCTGTGTCTGCTGCTTTATCCCCTGTTTATTGTTTCGTTCCTGCCGCTGCAGACCCTTTCCCTCTTTTTACCCAATAAAAAATGGAAGCCCATCCGCCATACCGGCGTCAGGCTACACCAAACAGCAATCCGGCCTCAATGAGGCCGTATTATTTCTTATATTACCTTCTGTACCGCTTCCCAGACCCGCTGAGCAACGGTCTCCACATCGGCATCGGCATCAATGACCGCCACCTGCTCCACACCCTTTAGCTGGTCAAAGACCTTGAAATAGTTGGCGCGAACAGCTGCCAGCCGCTCTTCCTTTTCATACAGCTCCGTGTGCAGCCGGTTTTTCGCAATGCGTTCCATGGCGGTGGACACCGGAATATCGAGGAAAATATGCAGGGTGGGACGGAGCAGCTCCGCACTGAG
>JAZSCX010000019.1:0-10422 GCA_045530865.1 Candidatus Avilachnospira sp. | reverse complement strand
TTCACATATTGCCGTGGTAAACAAATAGGATTTTTACCATATCTATACCTTTTTGCAGGCCTTTATGTTTGTGAAAAATATTGTTTTCTCCGGATTTGAATTTCGCATTTGGTGCTAAACCTACATGTCCCGTCGCAAAATCAGGGCAGTTTTTGGTGCGTCATTCCATGCGTTTCGGGCACTTGGGGGTTGGATGTTGGTAAGGCTCATGATCTTTCCCATGGACGACTCTGCCTTCTCATAGCTGGAGTGGGCATAGACGTCCATTGTCACCGTCACATCCGAATGCCCCATTAGGTATTGCAGGCTCTTCAAAGCTATCCCAGTGTTGGCCATGTCGCTGCGGGTGAAATAGCGGCGCCCAGACGGATGACGATGCAGCGCTCCTGAAGTTCGATGACTGTGATGCTGCCGGCGCTGTAACCAATGCCGTCCCCCCACATTCACCACACCTCATTCTCCCTCCGGCGCAGCTGTTCCTGCGTCTGGGCGTAGAGGCTGACGATCTTCTTGGTCAGATCGGTGAACCCGTCGGCACGCCCGTATTCCCCGGTGTGCAGGACACAGCCTTTGCTGTCCTGACTCCAACAGGTTTTTGGTTTCTTGTTTGACATGGGGCTCCTTTCCAGTCGGAAGAAGCTCTGATATGACACACTCATTGTACCATACCGGGGCCCATTTTCCATACCTATTTCCGATCAGATGGCGCAGGCCACTTCCAGATATCGGTCAAGCCCCGGTGATTGATGAGTCACTTGCTGCTACCCCAGGGCAAAGCGGCAGCCCAGTTGGCTGATGATCTCTCTAAGTTTGTTGATGCCCACACTGAGTAGGCGGCAGCCTCCTTTAGCGTCAGATTGGCTTTCTCCCGGATGGGTACTTCTTTCATTTTTTGCTTTTATATCTATGTAAAACCCGCAGATCGCATCGCAAAAGCGATGCAATCCGCGGGGGTATTTGTTACTTCAGGATCCCGTACTCTTTTAGCAGCTCAATTCTTTCGCTGCCGATCCTCAGGGCATCTGCAGCGTTGTTGTTTTGGGAATGTCTGGCCTCTCTGGAATAGGTCCAAAGGCGGCTGCACCAGGCGGCTGGCAGCAGCCAGGGGTATTTTTTTAGATAGGAATACCGCCCCTCCAACTTGGACACCGGGGGAAATGCGGAGGTCAGGAGTCCGTTTTTTACCTTACGGCCCTGTTTCTGGGCGGCAACAGCATCCAGGGTGATGTTGCTGCTGTGCTTACGGCTCATGTTGGCGTCACCGTACAGGCCGCCTGAGAGCAGATCCTCCAGCATGGGCTGCTCGTTTGTCTGAATCATGCGCCAGGCGTCCGGGTAAGCGGCTCTGTCCGGATCGAAGACCAGATATCTGCTGCCGATCAGGAACAGCGCCGCAGCAAATTTCTCTGCATGGATCGTCTTGCAGCACTCCAGAATCTGCATCCAGTCGATTTGATTTCCATATTCGTTGGCATAAAGCACAATGTCGCACACCTGCCGAATGCCAAAGCCGCTGTGAAGGAAATGCTTGAAGGCATGACAGATCAGATAGAATAAATGGTCCGTATGCGCCATGATGTAGACGGTATGTTCCTGGATCTCCTCCAGGATAGCCCGGTCAAAAACACCCGCAAAAAAGCGGTTCATATCCCCATAGGCATCGGACTCCGGCGGAAACAGATGCTTATGCAGTTCGATGTACAGAGGGCTTCCAGCCTTGCGGTAGGGCACCTCATAGGCTGTAGCCGGATCGGTCTCCCCGGCCTGCAGACCCTGTCCGGTCATCACCCGATGACACGCAGCAAAGCGGTCTTCCGGGATCAGTATATCTTCATCGCCGGAAGGCCGATGATCCGGTTGGGGATACAGATTTCGGCAGATGATGCCCTTCACTACCAGCGGGCAAATTCCCGCATCCTGTAGCACCCGATTCAGCGCCAGAAATTCATTTGTCCGAAGAGTCTGCATCATCACCTGCTGCCGGACCTGGCGTTTTACTGCTGCCAGAAAGGGAAGCTCCGCCTGCAGCAGGGAGGGCTCGGTGTATACTGCCTCATAAAACAGCGGCAGCACCTTGTGGATCCCTGCCACGGCAAAAAGCGTCTCCCATTCATCGGGCTGAAGTTGCCGATTCAGTTCTACCTTCTCGCCGGCCAAAGCAGCCTTCAGGATATCAAGAAAGGTTTTCATTGTCGCATCCATTTTTACTTCACCATACGTTACAGTTTCTATCTATTGTACCACAATGCGCTCCGCTTTTCTACTAGTAACAAGGTTTCAACAGAAAATGTCATATTGTCCGGGGAAGTGTCTTAATTCGGCAAAGAAAAGGCGCCTATATTTGCCAGGTGCCTATTGGGGTTGGTTATATGTAGATCAGCTCATGCAGGACGATTTCTCTGGCACGGTGCCGGATATTGTTCATCCGTCGGATTTATTCCATTTGGTCGGTGGCTTTCGGGGCTTCGATGATACCTTCGGCAGTTTTCAGCTGTTGGATGAAGCATTCCTCCATCCGGGTGGTCTGGGTGACGATCTTGCGCAGGTGGAGCCAGAGGGTATCTGCAAGGGGCATTCCGGCGCAGATGGCTTAATGGCAGATAAACAGGATTTTTGTCATACGATGACTTCGCTTTCGTGGAAGTATTGCAACATGACAACTACCGGAATGAAATTGAAACTCTCTGTAGGGAGAAACTGAAAACCATGCCTTTCGTATAAGTAAAAAGCCGATAGATGGGCTGGATGATAGATTCTACGGAATGTAGAGTGTGGACAATAACAGCGTTATTGTCTATACAAATAAAACCGCCTATAATATCTGCAGATGCATCTGATCACTTGGGTTTGGAGGTAAATATGGAGCTTTATCTTTGGCAAAATCTGAAAAGCCTGCGCAAAGCACGAAACTTAACCCAAGAGGAAGTTGCCGGACACTTGGGAATTTCCTTTCAGTCTGTTAGCAAGTGGGAACAAAATTGAATCTGCACACGCTCTGGAGGAGATTAACAAGCAGTGAAAAAAACCCAAGCAGCAATAATCATTTGGCAAATGTCCAACTGATGCGTGACGCATTGAAACTTTATTCGAACAATGCTCTTTTATTGGTTCAGTCGTCTGCATCACTGGAACTCCTTGATGGAACAGAAACTGAAAAACGGGAGCATCTGCGCGAATCGATTGAGATACAAGAACAAATCCTCACTTACTGCGATGATTCAGAGGTGAGAGGCGCAGTTTTGTTTAACATTGCTGATTCCTATTATCGGTACGATGATTACAATAAGGCTCTTGCGTATGCCGAGAAACTTCCAAATGCATATAAATCGAGGGAAAACGCACTGGTTCGAATTTTGGCAGACCCGCACCAAAGAAATGCGATGGCAGAAAAAGTAATTGAGCGCTTGATGTCATCATGGATCTGCGCTTGCAGACACTGGCAGAAACAGAGAACAATCTTGCCTGCAGCGAGAAGATTATCCAGATTCGCAATATACTTTTTGATGGCAAAGAAAACGGATGATCTTGAAATCTGTTATAGAAAAGCAGCCGTCTCCGTGATGGAGGCGGCTGGGCTGTTATCTTGTATTGAAAAAAGCACTTGCTTTCGCAAGTGCTTTTTCTGGCGGAGTGGGAGAGATTCGAACTCTCGCGCGCTTTTTAGACGCCTACTCCCTTAGCAGGGGAGCCCCTTCGGCCTCTTGGGTACCACTCCAAGGTCGAATTTGTCAATGGAAAGAATGGCGGAGAGAGTGGGATTCGAACCCACGGCACATTGCTGTGTCACTGGTTTTCAAGACCAGCTCCTTAAACCGCTCGGACATCTCTCCGAATATCTCCAAGAGACGGGCTTTATTATACTACATGGTTCCCAAAAAGTCAATGCCCAATTCCTTGAAATTGCTGATGAAAAGCTCCCGGAAGGATCCGGGAGCTTTTTTAATTCTACAATCAGTGGGCAATGGAAGCTTCCACGATGTAACGGTAATACCAGGCGTCAGCGGGATTATCCTTGTAGTTCTTGGTATCTTTAACGGTGCACTTGGCGCGGCCCAGAACACGGTTCAGGGAAGCGGCCACTTCGGCACGGGTGATGGTGTCATCGGGCTTTACGGTGTTGCAGCCATAACCCTTTACCCAGCCCAGATACTGGGCCAGTGCCAGTTCCTCGTAGGCCCAGTGGTCGGCGGGAACATCTTTGAAGCAGCACTTGCCGGTGTAGGTCACGCCGCTGAACTTTGTCAGCATGTAGAAGAACTCGGCACGGGTAATGGCTTCGTCGGGGTTGAGCAGGCCGGTGGTGGTTTTCAGAACACCGGCATTTGCCAGTGTGGAAACGGCATCGTTGTACCATGCATCCTTGGCAACATCCGCGAAGGCGTTATAGGTGGTATAATAGGCCTTGGTAGAGGGGGCGTCCATCAGGCGATAGAGGATGGAGATGGCTTCGGCACGGGTGATGTTGCCTTCGGGCTTCACCAGACCGCCGCCGTAGCCCTTCAGATAGGCAACGTGGGCAGTGGTCAGGGAGGGGCCGTCGGTGCGGATCCAGGTTGCGGTGTAGGTCGCGCAGGTATGCACATACTTGGATACACGAGGGCTCCAACCGGCAAACATGTAGCCGGGACGGGTGGGAATTGCAGGAAGCTTGGTGTATTCGCCATTCTTCTGGATGTACTTGATATCCCGGAAAATCTCGGCATTGTCAACACCATCTGTATAGGTGATGGTATGGTTATGCGTGGAGCTGCAGCAGAGTTCGCAATCACAGGTTACGGGGAAGATAGCGGGACTTGCCACGGTCCAGTAGCCGCCGATACCGAAAAATCCGGAGTTGTACTTCAGATCGATCACGGGATTTTCCTTGGCAACGTAGTGGTGCATGGTGGCACAGTCACGGTTGTAAGCGGCAACAAAAGCTTCCACATCATCATTGCTCAAGCGGACAGATGCCTTGGTACCGCTGTCAGACATGGTGATGTCGCTGGTTTCGGTAACTTTAAACGAATAGGGACGGGTATCGTGATGTTTGTTGCTGCAGTAAACTTTGACAGAGTTGTTATAAGTGCCGTAAATGGAAGCGGGGAGCGCGGGTTCGGTGCCAGTCTTGACCCACTGCGCAAACAGTTCTACCTCGTCCAGAATTCCGAAAATGTTCAGAACGGGCTGCATATCAGTATAGGGGATGCCGCTGCCATCGGGATTGGTGTTCCAGCCGGTAAAAGTGTAGCCCTCCAGCGTATAGGCGTTGGGAACCAGATTGGTGACGGTGCCCTTTGCAACATACTGGAAGTCCATGGAACCCTTGGCATTATCATGGTTGGCGCGGAACATGACGGCATAGGAGCCGGGAACCTCATCTACAACGTTCACATAGATGCGGCAGTCCTTGGGGTTGCCGGCGGGATCCACAGTCTTGTCGGTATCCTTGACGGTGGCGTTGTTGCTGATCCAGTAAAAGACATCGTTCTTCAGGGCATAACCTTCGGGGATCTGCAGAGGTTTGCGATTGCCGGGTTCATGCAGTCTCTCATCCAGCCATTCGGCCAGCTTGGTGGTCATGCCGGAGGGGAGATCCTCCACAATGGGATCGACATTCAGATCTTTTCCTTCATAGTAGAAATGGATCTCTACACGGGACACTTCGGGGGTCTCGCCGGCAGAGACACTCATGGCAAAAACGCCAACCAGCATCGCCAGCACGAGAACCAGACAAAGGGTTCTTTTTGCGGTTTTCATGTTGATATCCTCCTTCAAAGACATTGTGGTCTGCATATGGATCAAAGCGCTTTCCTGTCATCATATGCCAGCATATTCTATTTCATCATCATTTTACCATACCGGATTTTTCTTGACGATTACAATTTGTAACGCTTTATAAAATCTTAAAGAATTTTCAGAAATTATCTGCCCAGCATGGCGGCACCGATGATACCGGCATCGTTGCCCATGACGGCAGGGACGATATCACCGCAGCTGTCAAAGAAGCATTTTTCAAGGACATTTTTCCGCAGAGGCTCAAAGAGGAACTCGCCGCTGTGGCAGATGCCGCCGCCGATGGCGATGACCTCCGGATCCAGAATGTGCACAAGAGAAACACAGGCGGAGCCCAAGTAATCCACATAGGCGTCAAAAACGGCCTTTGCGGTCTCATCGCCTGCCTTGGCGCAGTCGATGATGAATTTTCCGGTGAGAAAGGCTTCGTCTCCGCCGGAGAGGGTGAACAGACTGCTTTCCGGATGGGTTTTCATGGCCTTGACGCCTTCCCGGATCAGAGCAGTGGCGGAGCAATAAGCTTCGATACAGCCGCGGACACCGCAGGTACACAGCTCGCCGCCTGTCACCAGCTGCATATGCCCGATCTCCGCACCTCTGCCGCAGCCGCCGGAGAACAGTCTGCCGCCAAGGATCAGACCGCCGCCTACGCCGGTGCCCAGTGTCAGGAGGATTGCGGTTTTGCAGCCCCGGAAGGCGCCGCAGCCCAGTTCTGCCAAAGCGGCACCGTCGGCGTCATTGGCAAGAAACACGGCATTTTTGGGGAACTGGGCTTCCAGCAGCTTTTTAAAGGGCACATTATGGAAACCGAGATTATGGGCATCCAGTACGATCTCACCGGTGGAATCGATGCTGCCGGGTACGACCACTCCAATATGCTCCATATCGGTTTCCGCAAGACCGTTGGAGGTCAGCAGCTCCCGGACGGCGGCTGCCAGTGCGGCTGCCACGCCTTCGCCGCCAATATGAGGGAAGGAGATGGCGGTTCTGCTGACGATCTGCAGGTCTTCGTTTACAAGACCGATTTTGATACTGGTTCCGCCGATATCCACGCCAATCTGATACATAAGGATACTCCTTGCTTTTTGTTTTTCTTCATTATTATGAAAAAAAACTGCCGCGTCAAGAAAAATATGAATTCTCGCTTCCGTGATTGGAAATTGGGAAAAGATATGATATACTTTTCAAAAGAAAAGGAAAAAGGAGTTATCGTTTCATGTCTGTTCTGGAACAGTTGCAGCCCGCTTCCGTGCTGCGTTTTTTTGAAGAACTCTGCGCCATTCCCCATGGTTCCGGAAACACCAGGGCCATCAGCGATTACTGTGTGGAGTTTGCCCGCAGCCGCGGTCTGGAGTACCATCAGGATGTACTGAATAATGTCATTATCATTAAGCCTGCTGCTGCAGGATATGAAAATGTACCTGCCGTGATTTTGCAGGGTCACATGGACATGGTCTGCGAAAAGGCCGAGGACTGTACGCTGGATATGTCGAAGGATGGTTTGCGTCTGCAGACCGACGGACAGTGGATCTGGGCCGAGGGTACCACCCTTGGCGGTGATGACGGCATTGCCGTTGCCATGGGACTGGCGCTTCTGGATGACGATTCTCTCTCTCATCCCAGATTGGAAGTGGTTCTGACGGTGGATGAAGAGGTGGGCATGGAAGGTGCCGTAGGATTGGATGTCAGTCCGCTGCAGGGCAGGCTCATGCTGAATGTGGATTCTGAAGTGGAGGGCATCATGACCGTTTCCTGTGCCGGCGGCGTCCGGGCCACCTGCCGTGTCCCTGTGGATCGGGAAGCTGCGGACGGCGTGTGCCGCAGGTTGGTGATCGAAGGCCTTTCCGGTGGTCACTCCGGCGTGGAGATCCACAAAGGCCGTGCCAATGCCAATCTGCTCATGGGTCGACTGCTCTATGAATTGGAAAAGCAGCTGCCGGTATATATTGCAGAGGTGGAAGGCGGACAGGCAGACAACGCCATCGCTTCCCGCTGCTGCGCGGTGGTGAAGGTTTCGCAGGGCGATGCAGCCCGGCTGGAAGAAATTGCGTCTGCCTGTGGTGCGGTCTTTGCCAGAGAATACCAGACGGCGGATCCTAGCCTTACGGTTCTGGTGGAAGAGGCCGATGACCGTGTACTGCCCCTGACCAAAGAAGCCACGGAGCGGGTCATTTCCGCCCTGCTGCTGATCCCCAACGGCGTGCAGACCATGAGCATGGATATTGCAGGTCTGGTGCAGACTTCTCTGAATCTGGGCGTGCTTCGCCTGAAGGATTCGGAATTGTCCATGACCTCCGCGGTCAGAAGTTCTCTGGCAACGGAAAAGGCCATGATCTGTGAGCGGCTGGACTGCCTGATGAAGCTGTTGGGCGGCCGTGTGGATTATCTGGGTGATTATCCCGCATGGGAATATAAAAAAGATTCCAGCCTGCGGGATCTGGTGTGCGACGCCTATGAAAAGCAGACCGGAAAACAGGCCGTGATCGAAGCCATCCATGCCGGATTGGAGTGCGGCGTTTTTGCCGGAAAGCTGCCAGGACTGGATTGCGTTTCCCTTGGCCCCAATCTGAAGGACATTCATACGCCCAGAGAGCGGATGGAAGTCGCTTCCGTGGAGCGCACATGGGAGCTGGTGAAGGAGATTCTCCGCAGGACAAAGGAGCTGACGGCATGACCAGAGATGAATTCCGTATTTTGACCGCCAATGTACCGCTGATTCTGGATGGCGCGACAGGCTCTAATATGATGAAGGCCGGGATGCCACGGGGCTGCTGCGCCGAAACATGGATTTTGGAGCATCCGGAGCCCTTTGTGGAGCTGCAGCGTGCCTATGTGGCAGCAGGCAGTCAGGTGGTGCTGGCACCGACCTTTACCGCCAGTGAACCTTATTTAAAGGAGCACGGACTGGAAAATAATCTGGAAGAACTGAATGCCCAGTTGGTAGCGCTGAGCAGAAAGGCCGTGGATGGCCGTACCTATGTGGCAGGTGACATGACCACCGTCGGTAAGATGGAATATACCTATGAGATGCTGCTGCCCGTTTATCTCCGGCAGGCCAATGCCCTGCGTGAGGCCGGTGTGGATCTGTTTGTGATTGAGACCATGCTGGGTCTGGAGGAGACTATGGCGGCGCTGGAAGCCTGCCGGATGACTGGGGATATTCCCGTTCTGTGCTCCTTTACCATTACGGCTGATGGACAGTTCTATTTTGGCGGCAGTGTCTATGATGCGGCGCCGCAGCTGGAGGAGTTCGGCGCCGATGCCGTGGGTATCAACTGCTCCTGCGGCCCCGATCAGCTGGAAAGCGTGGTGCGCTCTCTGGCTGACTCCCTGCATGTTCCGGTCATTGCAAAGCCCAATGCCGGTATGCCGGTGATGGATGAAATGGGCAACGCGGTCTATTCCATGGGGCCGGAGGAATTCGGGCGCAGCATGAAGCGGCTCCATCAGGCGGGAGCAAGGGTTCTGGGCGGCTGCTGCGGAACAGATCCTGCCTATATTGCGGCCCTCTGCGCTAATTTGTAAATGATCACAGAGATAGAGAGGAAAACGACATGATCAATCGGTTTGAGGAATTTTCTTCTGGAATTGCCGCGATCTATAAATGTATTCAGAAGATTGAGCGGGATCAGATGCTCCAATACGGACTGAAAGGCCCCCATGTGCAGTGTCTGGTGGTCATGCACCGGCACCCTGAAGGTTTGACAGCTGCAGAACTTTGTGAGCTTTGTGAAAAAGATAAGGCTGCCATTTCCAGAGCTGTCACGGAGCTGGAAAAAGAGGGTATGCTGACCAGAGGCGGGGAGAAAGACCGTGTGTACCGCTCTCCTTTGATGCTTACGGAAAAAGGCCGTCAGACTGCGGAGCAGATCGGCATGATTGCGGAGCGGGCGGTTCAGGAGGCCGGCAAGGGCCTGACAGAAGAAAACCGCGAGGTTTTTTACGCGACCCTGCATTTGATCGCATCCAATCTTCAGGTTATTTGCGAGGAAGGTCTGAACCTATAAAGCAAAGCGATCCCCCGGACACCAAGCCGGGGGAACGCTTTGCTTTATGAATTGAGGGGCTTCAAATACTTCTGTGCGGGTGTTTTCATCAGCAGCCAGCCGATCAGCAGGCAGAGGATGCAGTCAGGAACCATGTAGACGCCGTTATACAGGGCGGAATAGATCCAGGGCGTGGTCATGGTCATGGAGAAGAAAACCGGAGGCATATATTCTGCCCAGATGGTGGCGCCTACCACATAATGCACCAGAAAACGGAGAAGGCAGCCGGCAAAAACGCCAACGTAATAGCCTTTTTTCATTTTCCAGAAAAGACCGGCGAAGCCAAGTACCAGATAAGCCAGCAGGAAATCACCGACGATGCTCTGCCAACCGATGGCGATGCCTCCTTCCATCATCATCTGAATAAAACCGTGCGCTGAACCGACCAATAAACCGGGGCCGACCCCCCATCTGGTACAAAAAATAAAGATTGGCAGCATAGCCAGTTCTACAGATCCGCCTTGCGGTAAAGAGGGGAGGTGTAGGATACTGAGAATTTCTGCGAGAGCGATCATAAGCGCGCCTTCGCAAAGGGAGCGAATTGTCCGATGGGATTTGCTTTGGGTGTTCATGGGGAACCTCCTGAAATAAAAATACCGCA
>JAZSCX010000030.1:0-2578 GCA_045530865.1 Candidatus Avilachnospira sp. | reverse complement strand
TTCCCCAAGAAGGAAGAGCTGGATGCCTATATCGCAGAGCGTGAAGAAGCCCTCAAGCGCGACCACAACAAGCTGGGCCGCGAGCTGGAGTACTTCACCACCGTTGACACCATCGGTCAGGGCCTGCCCATCCTGCTGCCCAAGGGTGCCCGCACCATCCAGACCCTGCAGCGCTGGATCGAGGACGAGGAGCAGAAGCGCGGCTATCTGCTGACCAAGACCCCCCTGATGGCCAAGAGCGACCTGTATAAGATCTCCGGCCACTGGGATCACTATCTGGACGGCATGTTCGTGCTGGGCGACCCCACCGACGAGTCCAAGGAATGCTTCGCCCTCCGTCCCATGACCTGCCCTTTCCAGTATCAGGTCTATCTGAACCGTGCCCGTTCCTACAGAGATCTCCCCATGCGCCTGGGCGAGACGTCCACCCTGTTCCGCAACGAGGATTCCGGCGAGATGCACGGCCTGATCCGTGTCCGCCAGTTCACCATTTCCGAGGGCCATCTGGTCCTCCGTCCCGATCAGCTGGAAGAGGAGTTTAAGGGCTGTCTGGTTCTGGCAAAGTATGTGCTGGAAACCGTCGGTATGCTGGAAAACTGCAGCTTCCGGTTCTCCCAGTGGGATCCCAACAATACCGCAAAGTATGAGGGTACCGCCGAGCAGTGGAACGCCGCGCAGGCTGCCATGGGCCAGATTCTGGATGATCTGGGTGTCAAGTATGAAATCGGCATTGACGAAGCCGCATTCTACGGCCCCAAGTTGGATATCCAGTATAAGAACGTCTTTGGCAAGGAAGATACCATCGTCACCATTCAGATCGATATGCTGCTGGCCGCCAAGTTCGGCATGTACTATATCGATGAGAACGGCGAGAAGGCTCTGCCCTATATCATCCACAGAACCTCTCTGGGCTGCTACGAGCGTACGCTGGCCTACCTGATCGAGCGCTATGCCGGTGCTCTGCCCACCTGGATGGCACCCGAACAGGTTCGTTTCCTGCCCGTTACTGACCGTGCATCTGACCGCTGCGCAGAGATGAGCCGCATCCTGAACAACCAGGGCTACCGCACCGAGGTCGACTACCGCAACGAAAAGGTCGGCAAGAAGATCCGCGAGGCCCGTCTGGACAAGGTTCCCTACATGGTCGTCGTTGGTGACCGCGATCTGGAAAACGGCACTGTTTCTCCCACCAACCGTGTGGACGGCGATCTGGGCACCATGAGCTTTGAACAGTTTGCCGCCATCCTGAAGGATGTTGTGGACAACAAGGAGAAGAAGTAAGACTTTACCGCGCATGGTAACAACGGCAGGAACTTAAAGCAGTTCCTGCCGTTTATGTCGGAGCGACTGTTCCGCACTTTCCTTTTTGAAATGAGATGTTGACAGTGAAATGGAAAGAGTTTTTTGCCGGTATCAAAGCCGGTATGCCGGTATGTATCGGGTATTTTTCGGTTAGCTTTGGTTTCGGTGCCATGGCAGTTGTGCAGGGTCTGACTATCTGGCAGGCTGTGCTGCTCTCAGCCTCCAACCTGACCAGTGCCGGACAGTTTGCCGGACTGACGGTGATTGCTGCCGGCGCAGCCATGATCGAAATGGTGCTGACACAGCTTGTGATCAACAGCCGTTATGCCCTGATGAGCCTTGCGCTGGGGCAGCGGTTGGGGCCGGATGTGGGAATAGGCAGACGGCTGCTGACTGCATTTTTCAATACAGATGAAATTTTTGCGTTGGGTATGTCCAGAGAGAAACCGCTGACCACGGCTTTCTTCGTTGGAGCGGGTGTAGTTTCGGCTCTGGGCTGGATCTCCGGTACAGCTTTGGGTGCGTTTGCAGGCTCCTTGCTGCCGGAAAATATCCGGATGGCACTGGGTGTGATGCTCTATGGTATGTTCATCGCCATCGTTGTCCCCCGGGCAAAAGAGGAAAAGCCCATTCTGGTTTGCGTGGTTCTTGCGCTGATCTGCAGCTGCCTGTTTGCATGGATGCCGTGGCTGAAGCAGATCTCCGGCGGACTGGCAATCGTGATTTGTACCGTTGCGGCGGCTTCCGTATGTGCCGTTTTGTTCCCTGTGAAAGATGAGGAGGCGGCACAATGAAGGTATATTTGTACATTCTCGTTATGGCCCTGACCACCTATCTGATCCGGGCAGTTCCGCTGACGGTACTGAAAAAGCCCATCCAGAACCGGTTTTTGAAATCGTTTCTCTATTATGTTCCCACGGCCTGTCTGGCGGCTATGACATTCCCGGCCATCCTGACTGCCACGGGAAATCTGATCAGCGGCGCTGTGGGTCTGGCGGTGGCAGTCGGACTGGCACTGAAAAAGAAGAGCATGATTATCGTAGCTGTTGCAAGCTGCGCAGCAGTGTTCATCGTGGATCAGCTGGTGAAATTCATATAAAAAACGGAGAGGATCGACCTCTCCGTTTTTTATATGGTTTTGTAAAACGACAACCACGGGCTATGCCCGTGGCTGAAAAAAGGCTATGCCTATGAGTAGAAAAGATAAACCTCCAACGGTACAATAGAAGAAGGTTTGCCGACCACATCTCAAGTACCGAAGGAGGATATATCATGC
>JAZSCX010000002.1:0-7306 GCA_045530865.1 Candidatus Avilachnospira sp. | reverse complement strand
ATACTTGGGCAGGGGGGTATAGGTGGGTTCGGGCAGAACCATCTCGGACAGGGCGGAGAAGTTGATCTCAGCGCAGTAGACCTCAGCCTCAATGCCGTAGTTCTTGGCAACCAGAGGATGGATCTGACCCAGGAAGCCCACGTCAACGCCACCCACAGTAACCTTGGCGCAGCGGCCGGGGTGGAAGGAGGGATTGTCCTTGACGGCGGTGTAGCTGGCCTTGGGCAGACGCAGACCGGTCAGAATGGCTTCCAGTTCGCCCTTGACGGAGAAGAAGCTGGTGCCTTCGCCGTATGCGCCAAGCAGCAGCATCTTGGGTTCTTCGGGCAGGATTTCGCCTTCCTTGGGCAGATAGATCTTGGCCAGCTCATAGAGCTTTGCAGACTTGTTATGGTAGGCGCTGTTGCGGCTCAGAATCTCCAGCATAGAGGGCAGGGCGATGGTGCGCATGATGGAGGTATCCTCGCCCAGCGGGTTCTGGATCCGCAGAGCATTGCGCAGGCAGGAATCCTCCGGCAGCCGGATCTTGTCGAACACGGCGGGGGAGACGAAGGAATAGGTGATGATCTCGCTGTAGCCCAGTGCACGGCACAGAGTACCGGCCTTGCTTTCCAGCTTCATGAAGGGGGTGTAGCCGCCCTGGGTGGAGGTCTTGAACGCGGTGGTGGGGATCTCGTTGTAGCCGAAGCTGCGGCCCACTTCCTCAGCGATATCAGCCATCAGGTTCAGGTCGGGACGGAAGGAGGGAACCAGAATGGTATCGCCGTCCACGGGAATCTCCAGTGCGTTCAGGTATTCCACCATCTGCTCCTTGCTCAGATCGGTGCCCAGCAGGCGGTTGACCTTTTCAGGCTCCAGAGGCAGGGTTTTGGGCTGAGGCACATAGTTGATTACGTCGATGATGCCGTCCATCACATCGCCGGCATTCAGCAGCTCCACCAGTTCGCAGGCACGCTGCACGGCGGGAACGGTCATCATGGGATCCAGATTCTTTTCAAACTTGCCGGAGGCTTCCGTACGCATGCCCAGAGCCAGTGCGGTCTGACGGATGGAAGTGCCGTTGAAGTTGGCGGATTCGAACACAACCGTGGTGGTGTCCGCCACGATTTCGGAGTTTTCACCGCCCATAACGCCTGCCAGACCGATGGCACGGGTGTCATCGGCGATGACCAGCATGCCGGGGGTCAGGTCACGGACATTGCCGTCCAGTGTGGTCAGGGTTTCGCCCTCTTCTGCCTCACGGACAACGATCTTGCCGGAGGTGATATAGCGGTAGTCAAAGGCATGCATGGGCTGACCGTATTCCAGCATGACATAGTTGGTAATATCTACAATATTGTTGATGGGACGGACACCGTTGGCACGCAGTCTTTGACGCAGCCACTTGGGGGAGGGCGCGATCTTGACATTTGCCACCATACGGGCGGTGTAACGGTTGCACAGCTCGGTGGCGGGGACCTCTACATCCAGATTTTCGAAGATGGAACCGGCATCGGAGCCCTTGACTTCCGGCTCATGGTGCTTCATGGGCATCTTGAATGCGGCGGCGGACTCTCTGGCCAGACCAATGATGGAATAGCAGTCGGGGCGGTTGTTGGTTATCTCAAATTCCACAACGGTGTCATCGTTGCCGATGATTTCATTGATGTCCTGACCGACGGTGCAGGATTCGTCGTTGAGGATCCAGATGCCATCCTCAAAGGCGCCGGGCAGATCGTTCTGGGTCAGACCCAGCTCCAGATAGGAGCAGAGCATACCGTTGGACTTTTCACCGCGGAGCTTACCCTTGGTGATATGCACGCCGCCGGGCAGCCAGGAGTTGTGCAGGGCAGCGGGAACCAGATCGCCCACGTTGACGTTCTGCGCGCCGGTGACGATCTGAACGGGCTCTTCCTGACCCACATCCATCTGGCAGATCCACATATGGTCGGAATTGGGGTGGCGCTCCATGGACAGAACCTTGCCGACCACCACATTCTTGATCTCGGCATCCATGCGCTCGTAGGTTTCGACCTTCTGACCGAACACGGTCATGGTCTCCACATATTCTTTATCGGAAACGTGGGACAGATCCACGAATTCCTCGTTCAGCCATTTTCTGTTGAGTTTCATGTCTATCCCTCCTTTAGAACTGGTTCAGGAACCGTACATCGTTGTCGAAAATCAGGCGCAGGTCATTGATGCGCAAACGGCCCATGGCCATACGCTCCAGACCCATGCCGAAGGCAAAGCCGGAGTATTTTTCGGAATCGATGCCGCAGTTTTCCAGTACATAGGGATGCACCATACCGGCGCCCAGCAGCTCGATCCAGCCTTCACCGTGGCAGGTGGAGCAGACGGCGCCGTCCACTTCGCCGGTGCCGTGGCACTTATGGCACTGCATATCCATTTCGCAGCTAGGTTCGGTGAAGGGGAAGTGGTGGGGACGGAACCGCATCTGGGAGTCCTCACCGTAGATCTTCTTCATAATGTTGATCAGCGCGCCCTTCAGGTCGCCCATGGTGATGTTCTCTGCTACCACCAGGCCTTCGATCTGATGGAACATGGGGGAATGGGTGGCGTCGGCTTCGTCCTTACGGAATACGCGGCCGGGAGCCAGCATGCACAGAGGCGGCTTGTTGTTTTCCATGAACCGGATCTGCATGGGGCTGGTCTGGGTGCGGAGAATGACGGAATCGTCATCGGTGAAATAGAAGGTATCGCTGCGGTCACGGGAGGGGTGACCTTCTTCGATATTCAGGCGGGTGAAGTTATAGCTGCTCAGCTCCACTTCGGGGCCGTCCACAACGGTATAGCCCATGCCGACGAAGATATCCTTGATCTCCTGCAGCACCATATTCATGGGATGCTGATGACCCAGCTCTACGGGGGTGCCGGGGATGGTGACGTCAAGGGCTTC
The DNA here is from genome assembly GCA_045530865.1 of Candidatus Avilachnospira sp. Lineage (GTDB taxonomy): Bacteria > Bacillota > Clostridia > Oscillospirales > Oscillospiraceae > Avoscillospira. The sequence goes on along the minus strand of JAZSCX010000002.1, from coordinate 4,407 downwards.
GGCTTTCAGACGGGCTTCCATGGCTTTGGCTGCCACGGCGGAGGTGGCCTGCTCCAGCTTTTCTTCGATTTCCGCACGGACGGCGTTGGCCATCTGACCCATAACGGGACGTTCTTCCGGGCTCAGTTTGCCCATCATCTTCAGAACGGCGGTCAGCTCACCCTTCTTGCCAAGATATTTGACACGAATGCCGTCCAGCTCCTGTGCATCTGCTGCTGCATCGAGAGCGGCCAGTGCCTGCTGCCGAATCAGTTCCAGCTGCTGCTTCATTTTCTTATCTCCTTTATATGATAATAGTATTTCGGTTTTATGGGGAAGGAAAAGAAAAAAGCCTCCCGCCCCCACACAGGGACGAAAGACCATACTTCCGCGGTACCACCCAAAATTCGCAAAATGCGCACTTTACACCGTTAACGGAGTGACCCGGCGTGCCCTACTGTCCGTTCAGGCCGCAGCTCACAAGGGAAGGCCGCCGATCTCCGGCAGACGGTTTCAGCAACCCCGTCCTCTCTGCAGCCGGTTTCCGATCTTTGACAACTTGCTCATCGCTGTTTCATATTCCGCACTATTCTAGCACAGTTTTCCGGTACTTGCAAGAAGGAATTTTATGGAGTATAATCTAAAAAATAACACGGATGCGAAAGGATTCCCTATGAAACCTGCATGGATCGCGGAATGTACCTCGGCAGCACTGCTCCGGCAGTGGTGCCGGGACAGAAAACAGAATACTCATAAGGGAGATTACGGCAGGGTTTTGATTATCGCCGGTGCGGAAGGCTACACCGGTGCACCGGCATTGGCTGCAAAGGCTGCCCTTCGTACCGGTGCCGGCCTGATCTTTGTGGGTGTGCCGAGAGCGGTGTATCCCATTGTTGCGTCCAAAATGGATGCACCGATTATTTTTCCTCTGGCAGACCGGGATGGAAAACTGTCCATGGAAGCGCTGCCGGAGATCCTGAAACGGCTGGAAACGGCAGATGCCTGCCTCCTTGGCCCCGGTCTTGGGAGAAGTGAAGAATTAGACACAATGGTTGCTGCGATCATTTGTCAATGCCGCTGCCCGTTGGTGCTGGATGCCGATGGCATAAATGCGGTCAGTGCGCATAAGGATATATTGCGCGGAGCGGCTTGTCCGTTGATCCTGACGCCTCATGAAGGGGAGTTCCGCCGGCTGACTGATGCGGCGGAACCGGATCGCATTGCCGGTGCGGAGGCTCTTGCACGGGCGCTGCAAGCGGTGGTGCTGCGGAAAGGCCATGAAACGGTGATCACGAACTGTCAGAAAACCTATGTCAACAGAACCGGAAATGCCGGTATGGCAACCGGCGGCAGCGGTGATGTGCTGGCAGGAATCCTGACAGCGCTGCTGGGACAGGGTGTACCGCCGCTGGAGGCGGCTGCCACGGCAGCATGGCTCCATGGCAGAGCCGGAGATCTGGCGGCAAAGCGGCTGGGACAGTATGCCATGGGCCCCAACGATCTGATTGACCATCTTCCGCGACTTTTACCGTAGCGGATGTGATGGAATGTTCTGGAAAAAACTGCTTTGTTGTGTTATGCTGATGATGGTGCTGTCTGGCTGTCAGGGACAGGGAGAACCGACCCAGAAAGCAATCGATTTCCGAACAGCGCTTTTGCGCGCGGGAGGCTGCAGTTATACGGCGGTGATCGATGCGGACTTCGGTGAACGGGTCTACACCTTTTCTGTGGCATGTGTGTTTCAGACGGACGGAACAGCGGAGCTGGAGGTTTTGCAGCCGCAGGAGATCGCCGGGATCAAGGCGCACATGGACGGACAGTCTGCCGCTCTGGAATTTCAGGACGTTGCGCTGGATTTTGGCGTGATGGCAAACGGTGAGGTATCGCCCATGGAAGCCTGTCATCTTCTGGGGCAGTGCTGGACGGCGGCCTATATTTCCTGCGCCGGCAGCGATGGGGAACTGGAGCGGGTCACCTATCTGGACGGCTATGAAGAGGAAGAACTGACGGTGGATACGTGGCTGGATGAAGCCGGCCTGCCGGTTTATGCAGAGATCATCCATGAAGGAACGCGGTGTCTGACACTGCAGATTTCGGATTTTCAATTTGAGGACGAGTTATGAAATTACTGAAGCGAACCTGGGCAGATATTGATCTGGATGCCCTTGCCCGGAACTATTCCGCAATCAAATCTCATATTCCTGCCGGAACGAAGTTTATGGGCGTCATGAAGGCCGATGCCTATGGCCATGGCGCCGTGCCGGTCAGCCACGCACTGGTTGCTCTGGGCGCAGAATATCTGGCGGTCTCCAATCTGGAGGAGGCGGTACAGCTCCGCCGCGGCGGGATCCGGACTCCCATTCTGATTTTGGGCTATACACCGCCCATGTATGCGGAAAATATGATCTATTTGAATCTGACGCAGGAGGTTCATTCGCTGGAATATGCCAGGGAGCTCAATGAGATGCTCAATGGCACCAATTTCATCCTGAATGTGCATCTGAAGCTGGATACGGGTATGACCCGCATTGGCTTTACAGGCTATGATAACGAGTCTGCTCTGGAGGAAATGACGCAGGCTGCCAAACTGCCCCATCTGCATGTGGAGGGCGCGTTTACCCATTTCTGCGCTGCGGACAGCAAAGCTGCGGCGGATGAGGCGTTTACCAGACTGCAGTACAGTCGGTTCTGTTCCGCGCTGGAGTGGCTGGAGCTCCGAGGCATCCGGCCGGAGCTTCGCCATTGCTGCAATTCCGGTGCAACGCTGCTGTATCCGGAGTTCGCCATGGATCTGGTCAGACCGGGCATTATTACTTACGGCGTGAATCCCTCTGCCGATACGGAAGGAATATTGGATCTGCAGCCGGTGCTGCGGCTGTCCACCACGGTCAGTCAGCTGAGGGATGTTCCCGCGGGCATTGATGTCAGCTATGGCAGAACCTATACCACCGACAGTCCCCGGCGGCTTGCAGTGCTGTCCATCGGCTATGCGGACGGTTTGAACCGCCATTTGTCCGGCGTGGCAGCGTTTCTCATTCGCGGTCAGGCTGCGCCTGTGGTGGGCCGGATCTGTATGGATCTTTGCATGGTGGATGTCACCCATATTCCGGATGTGCAGGTGGGCGATGAGGTCGCCGTGATCGGTGAGGGAATGCCCTGTGAGGCCATAGCAGATCAGCTGGATACCATTTCCTATGAGGTTCTTTGCGGTATCAACAAGCGGATCCCCCGGATCTACCTGCAGAACGGCAAAGCCTCCGAGATTTTGCAGTATATTGTATAGTTTTCGGCTCCTGTGTCATAGAATGACACGGGAGCCTTTTGGTGGTATAAAATTACCGCTGCGTGGGAGAATAGAAGTAGCCCCGACTGCTGTGGCGGTTCGGTGCAGCCACTTTTTTTCACGGAGTGTGAACCGAATGGACACCAACGTAAAACGAGGCGATATTTTTTACGCCGATCTCAGCCCTGTGGTTGGCAGTGAGCAGGGCGGCACGCGGCCGGTTTTGATCGTGCAGAACGATACGGGCAACCGCCATTCTCCCACGGTCATTGCGGCAGCCATTACCAGTCAGACCGGAAAGGCAAAACTCCCAACTCATATTTCGCTGTCCGGCCGGGATGTGGGACTGACACGGGATTCCGTGGTGCTGCTGGAGCAGATTCGAACCATTGATAAGCGCCGTCTGCGGGAACATATGGGTCATGTGGATGAGCAGCTGATGAACCAGATCGATTCTGCCATCGCTGTCAGCTTTGGACTGCAAACTCCGTAATATGGATTGTCCCTCCTGCATATGGTTTTGCAGGAGGGATTTTTATGATGGAATATCCTGTGGTTTACGATGGATGTGAGGTAGGCGCCTGCACAATTCAGGAGCAGGGACTGTATTGGGTGCTGGATTGCCGGTGCAGGTTCCGGTCTGACCGTGTAGAGCGGCTTTACAGCGGCACCACACGGCTGGCAGTACTGGAGCAGCAGGGGGATCGCCTGGTCTGCAGTCGCAGGCTGTCCAAACGGTCTTTTCCGGAGCTTCCGCCCCGCAGCGGTGTGTTTTCGCTCCGACCCATGGAACATCACACACCATGGGAAGGATATCTGCTTGGCAAGCCCTGTGCAGGTTTTCGGAAAGGGGATATGCTGTTGTTTCCCTATGCTGCCGATCAGCCCTGCCCCTGTGAGCCGCTGATCTGTTTTTTCACTGTAAAAGACGGCTTCTGGCAGCTGCCAGCCAAGGACGAATGGATACAAACAGAACCGGTCGGAAGCTAATCCGACCGGTTCAAGTTTTGTAAAACGACAACCACGGGCTATGCCCGTGGCTGAAAAAAGGCTATGCCTATGAGTAGAAAAGATAAACCTCCAACGGTACAATAGAAGAAGGTTTGCCGACCACATCTCAAGTACCGAAGGAGGATATATCATGC
>JAZSCX010000052.1:0-18414 GCA_045530865.1 Candidatus Avilachnospira sp. | reverse complement strand
TTCTTTGTTCTTCCACAGTTCTACTCTCCCACGGCATCCGAAAACACTCCTTTTTCGTGTTCTTTGATGCCTTTATTTTACTGTAAAACTGTATACTATGTCATTGCACACTTGTATACCATGTTACTACACTGTACACATTGGTCGCCCCTACTGCATAAATACGCATCATAGATGGCAATGGCGGCGGCGGCTTCCAGAACCGGTACGGCTCTGGGTACAATGCAGGGATCATGCCGCCCATGTACCACCAGCCCGGTATTTTCGCCCCGGGATAGGGACACCGATTCCTGCTCTTGGGAAATGGAAGGCGTGGGCTTCACCGCTGCCCGGAAAATCAGGGGCATGCCGGTGGTGATTCCGCCCAGAACACCGCCGTGGCGGTTGGTTTTCGAGCGGACTGCGCCGTGTTCCATGATCCAAGGGTCATTATGGGCGCTGCCCCGCAGCTTTGCCGCTTCAAAGCCAAGGCCGAATTCGATTCCCCGGATAGCCGGGATGCCGAACACCAGCTGGGCGATCCGGTTTTCCATGCCGCCGAACATGGGGTCGCCCCACCCTGCCGGCAGTCCCACGGCGGCACACTCGATGACGCCGCCCACGGAGTCCTGCTCCGACTTCGCTCGCAGAATGGCATCCCGCATGGGCGCCTCCGCCCCGTCGTTGAGCACCGGGAAGGGCTTTTCCGTCAGCTGCCGCAGAAGTGCTGCAGAAACGGTACAGGGATCAAAGCGGCTGTCCGGCACGGCTTCGATGGACTGGATGTGGGCGGCAATGGTCACGCCCAGCTGCTCCAGCAGCTGAATGGCAATACCGCCTGCGATGCACAGGGGAGCGGTCAGCCGTCCGGAAAAATGTCCGCCGCCTGCCACATCCTGATGCCCGCCGAATTTTACCTGCGCCGGGTAGTCCGCGTGGCCCGGTCTGGGACAGTCCCGCAGATTGGCGTAGTCGCCGGAGCGGGTGTTGGTATTTTCAATGATGGCGGTCAGGGGCGCGCCGCAGGTCACATTTCCCACCAGACCGGAGAGGAAAACGGGCTTATCCGCCTCCTTCCGTGCCGTGGCGGTGGGATCGCTGCCGGGGGCACGGCGGCTGAGAAACCGCTGCAGCCGCTCCATATCGATGGTGCAGCCCGCCGGTATGCCCTCCACGGTCACGCCGATGGCAGGGGAATGGGACTGCCCGAAAATGGTAAATCGAAACCGCTCGCCGTATGTACTGCTCATAGATGACCCTCCGGGTCAATTGACAATGGACAATTGACAATTGACAATGATTGTGTCGGCTTCGCCGACGGATTGGAATGTTTGTGGGCACTGATCTTGGCTTCCCACGCCTGTGTCATTGCGAGGGAGCGAAGCGACCGTGGCAATCCGTGTGCAGGCACTTAAAAAGGCGGATTGCCACGCGCCTGTCGGCGCTCGCAATGACAACGCAAACCGGAATTTTCCGTAGAAGCAGCTGTTGGAGCCCGCCTCATTCAATCATCCGCGAAGCGGATACCGCAATTGTCAATTGCGTAAAATCACTCCAGAAGCTGGGGTAGCTTTTTTCCACAGCCTCTGCGCCGTGGATGGTCACTTCGTTCTCACACAGGATGGAGGCCACTGCCGCCGCCATGGCGATCCGGTGGTCGTTGCAGCTGTCCACCGTGCCGCCAGGAAGGGTTTTGCCGCCGTGGATCAGCAGACCGTCTGCCGTTTCCTCCGCGCTGCCGCCGAGGGCGTTCAGCATCCGGCACACGGTATCAATCCGGTCGGATTCCTTCAGCCGCAGCCGCTGGGCGTTGTAGATGTGGGTGGTTCCCGCCGCCGCCGCTGCCACCACGGACAGAACCGGCACCAGATCGGGAATGGCTGCCGCATCGATCTCCAGCGCCTTCAGCGGGGCGGGAGACACGGTGAAGGCGTCGCCGCTCTGTGACGTTTCCGCGCCGAAGGCAGCCAGCAGGTCAAAGACCGCCTTGTCCCCCTGCAGGCTGTCGGGCTTCAGACCGGTCACGGTCACAGGAGCCCCCAGCGCACCGGCGCACAGCCAGAAGGCGGCGTTGCTCCAGTCGCCCTCCACCACGGCCTTGCCGGGGCTGCGGTAGCCGCAGGCGGGGATCTCAAACCGATTATCTTTTATCATAACATGGATGCCAAACTGACGCAAGGCATCCAGCGTCATGGCGATGTAAGGTGCACTCTCGATTTTGCCCGTCACCGTCAACGTGCTGGGCGCAGCCAGCAGGGGCAGGGCAAAGAGCAGGCCGGAAATATACTGGCTGGACACATCGCCGGGGAGCACATAGTCTCCGGGGGTGAGCTTGCCGGTACATTTTAATATGTGGGGTTCGGGACGGGTCAGGACAGCGCCGTGTGCCGTCAGCTGTGCATCCAGCGGAGCAAGAGGCCGCTGGGGCAGTCTGCCCTCCATGTGAAATTCCGCATCCAGTCCCAGTGCTGCCGCCACCGGCAGCAAAAACCGCAGGGTAGAGCCGCTTTCGCCGCACGGAAGGAATTCTCCGGTTTTCATGGCACTCAGGCAGGCTCGGGTAGCTTCAATATCCCTGGAGGTGCCCTGACATTCCACTTCGGTGGGTTCTCCGGACAGTGCCGCGCAGATATACAGCCGATGCGCTGCCGACTTGGAGGGGATGGCCTTTACGGTACCGGATAACTTGGTTGGTGTGATTTGTTGAATCATAGTATTCTCCCAAGAAAGCATAGATGAAACCGCTTGTCATTGCGAGGAGGATTTCACAAGAAATCCGACGCGGCAATCCTTTTTTTCAGCACCTGCGGACGGATTGCCACGCGCCTGTCGGCGCTCGCAATGACATATCGGAAGCGGGTCTACCCAATCCACTCCATCAGCTCTTCCACCGGGATAGGATGCAGGTCGCACAGGCCGATCTCCCGGGGGACGATGAGGGTGATGGTGCCGCTCTGGCGCTTTTTGTCGCGCAGCGCCGTCCGGCAGATGGCCTCCGGGCTTTGGTCGGTCTCCGTGGGCAGGCCGTACTGCCGCAGCAGGGCAATGATCTCGTCTCTGGTCTCGGCGGAGCAGAAGCTCTTTTCCGCCGCGGCTCTTGCCATCATGGCCATGCCGATGGCCACCGCCTGTCCGTGGGACAGGGCAAAATCGCTGTTGGCTTCCACTGCATGGCCAAGGGTGTGGCCCAGGTTCAGCAGCTGGCGGCGGCCGGTGTCGAATTCGTCCTCCTCCACCACAGCCCGCTTGGCGTCCACGCAGATGGCCACCACATGCTCCAGCTTATCCCGGATGCCGGTTTTCAATGCTTCAAACAGGGCCTTGTCGCCCAGCACGCCGTACTTGATGACCTCGGCGCAGCCATCCCGGAACACCGGCTCCGGCAGGGTTTCCAGCAGCGCCGTATCGCACAGCACCAAAACCGGCTGATAGAACGCGCCGCATAGATTTTTTCCGGCAGGCAGGTCGATGGCGGTCTTGCCGCCCACGGAGCTGTCCACCATGGCAAGCAAACTGGTAGGCACCTGCAGGTATCTGACGCCCCGCAGATAGCAGGCCGCCGCGAAGCCCGTCAGGTCTCCGGTGACGCCGCCGCCCAGTGCCACCAGACCGTCGGCCCGGGTCAGGCGGTTTTCCGCCAGAAAATTGAGCAAATTTAAGAAGTTTTCCCCGCTTTTGGACTGCTCTCCATGGGGAAATACATAGGAAATCACCGTAAAACCGGCAGCTTTCAGGGCGTTTTCTGCCCGATTCAGGTGGTATTTTGCCACCAAATCGTCGGTCACCACGCAGATTTTGCGGCCTTTCAGCAGCAATTCTGCCTGTTTTCCAAGGGAATCCAGCAGTCCTGCGCCGATCAGCACATCATAGCCCCTGGATGCGGAAATATGGACTGTTTTCATCGTCCGTCCACCTCCGCCTTGATCCGGCGGCCCTCATCCAGCAGCTGCCGCAGATCCTCAAAATCGCCGCGCTCCATGGCGCTGCGGTAGGCCTGCAGGTTTTCGATGAGCACATCCATCTCCTGCAGCATGAAATCCCGGTTCTCCAGCATCAGCTCCGCCCACATATCCGGGTTGAGCCAAGCCACGCGGGTCAGATCCTTATAGGAACCGGCGGAGAAGCCCTTGTGGCTCCGCGCCGTGGGGGATTTGATGTAGGCATTGGACACCACATGGCACATCTGGCTGGTGAAGGCGATCATCCGGTCATGCTCCTGCGCCGTGGTGACGGACAGCTTGCCGAAGCCCGCGGGCGCCAGCAGCCGCTTGCACCGGTCCAGCAGCTCCATATCATAGCCCTCCGGCGGCACCAGAACCATGGGCGCGCCCTTGAAGAGGGTCTCTTTTGCGTATTTGAAGCCGGAATTGTGGGTACCGGCCATGGGGTGGCCCCCCACAAAGGTAAATCCATACTGCTTTGCCAGCGGGAAGCAGGCGTTGCACACCACCCGCTTGGTGCCGCACAGATCGATGACGACCGTGTGGGGGGCGATCTGCGGGGCGTGGTCTTGGATCCACCGGATAGACGCCTCCGGCGGCAGACCCACCAGAATCAGATCGCAGGTTTTGATGTTTTCCGCATCCATCGGTGCGGAAACGGCGCCGTCCAGAATGGCAAAATCCAGCACCGTCTTGTTCCGGTTATCCGCCAGCACCGTATGGCAGGCGGCGGCATAGGCCTTTGCCATGGAACCGCTGATCAGTCCCAGACCTACGATACCCACGATCATGCCCGAACCACCTCCAGCACCTGAGAAACACGGCGGGATACATCGGCAAACTGCTCCGGCGTCAGGGACTGGGCGCCGTCACACCATGCGTTCTTGGGATCGTTGTGTACCTCGATCATCAGGCCGTCGGTGCCTGCTGCCGTGGCAGCCAGCGCCATGGGCTTCACCAGATCCCGCTTGCCGGTGGCATGGCTGGGATCCACCACCACAGGCAGATGGGTCAGGGACTTCAGCACCGGGATGGCGCTGAGATCCAGCGTATTGCGGGTGTAGGTCTCATAGGTGCGGATGCCGCGCTCACACAGAATCACCCGCTCGTTGCCCTCGGACATGATATACTCCGCGCTCATGAGCCATTCCTTCATGGTGGCAGCCAAACCGCGCTTGAGCAGGATGACCTTATCCAGCTTGCCGACTTCCTTCAGCAGATCAAAATTCTGCATATTTCTCGCGCCGATCTGGACGATATCCACATCGCCGAACAGCTCCAGCTGATTGACGTTCATGACCTCGGTGCAGATGGGCAGGCCGGTCTCCTTCTTGGCCTCGAAGAGCATCTCCAGACCCAGCTTGCCCAGACCCTGAAAATCATAGGGGGAGGTTCTGGGCTTAAAGGCGCCGCCCCGGAGCACCTGGGCGCCGGCAGCCTTGACCTGCTTTGCCACATCGATGATCTGCTCGTGGGTCTCCACGGAGCAGGGGCCTGCAATGATGCAGAAATGACCGCCGCCGATTTTGACCCCGGTTTTGCCGATCTCCACCACCGTATCCTCCGGCTGGAAATCCCGGCTGCAGCGCTTGAAGGGCTCGGAGACCCGCTTGACCGACTGGACGATATCCAGACTGGCCAGCAGTTCCATATCGATCTTGCTGGTGTCGCCCACCAGACCCAGAACCGTATAATATTCGCCTGCGGAAATGTGGATCTTCAGTCCCTGGTGCTCCAGCCAGCGGATCAGGTTATCGATTTGTTCCTGGGGAACTCCGGCTTTCAGAATGGCGATCATGATAAAACTTCCTTTCGATGGATGATGATGGGGCTGCCTGCACGCGGGCGACCAATGGTTGCCTCTACGAAATCACAGGAAAATTAAAAAACCCGGCACAGAAGTGATTCTGTGCCGGGTGAAGCTTACGGTTTTTGGTTTCCGCCTGCTCATTCGCGCATCACAAATCACTTCTACTTTCAGGAGCGAAAGTAAAAGGTAAAGGATACGAAATAAGCGGTACGGATCATGAGAAAATCTCCTTTGATGTTTCTGTTTCACACTATAGCACTTTAAAGTGCGGCTGTCAATGGGGATTTTTCACTGCAATTTTTCTAAATATTCCCTGATTTTGTCAAAAGTGCTGTTGGAAATACAGTGCTCGATCTCGCAGGCCTCTTCCGCGGCGGTTTCCTTGTCCACACCCATGAGTTCCAGCATCCGGCTCAGCACCTGATGGCGGTCCAAAATCCGCCGGGCGATCTGTTCGCCCTGCTCCGTCAGGGTCAGCAGACCGTTTTCGTCCATTTTCACATGGCCGCTCTCCCGCAGCTTTTTCATGGCCACGGAAACACTGGGCTTGGAAAAGTGCAGCTCGCCCACAATATCGATGGAGCGCACCTGTCCCTGCTGCTGCCGCAGCTTGAGGATGGTTTCCAGATAATCCTCTGCCGACTTGTGAATCGCCATGGCCTCACCTCCTTGTATATTTTTTATTATACTCTGAAAAGCCGTGTGCCGTCAAGAGGCAGCCCGGGAATGAAAGATTTACAAATTTCTTACAAAGAAACAGGATTCACCACTTTTCCGGCGGCATATTTTATGATAAAATGTATCAGAAAAACTATGCGCTGTTTTGGGAACAAGCAAAAAAGCCTCCCCTTGAGGGGAGGTGCCGAGCAAAGCGAGGCGGAAAGGTGAAAAGGGAAACTGCCTGCACACCCCTCAGTCAGCTTCGCTGACAGCTCCCCTCAAGGGGAGCCTTTGACAGTTCCCTTTTGAGGTAATACTATGATCGAATTGCTTTCTCCCGCCGGGTCCATGGATGCCCTCCGGGCTGCCGTCCAGAACGGCGCCGACGCGGTCTATCTGGGCTACGGCGAATTCAACGCCCGGCGGAATGCCAAAAATTTCACCGTGGAAGAGCTGCAGGAGGCCGTCTCCTACTGCCACATCCGCGGCGTTCAGGTGCATCTGACCCTGAACATCCTGCTCTCCGACCGGGAGATGCGGCAGGCCGCTGAGGTCATCCGCACTGCCGCCGGTTTGGGCATCGACGCCTTTATCGTGCAGGATCCCGGCGTGGTGCGGCTTTGCCGCCAGATCGCCCCCACGGTACCCGTCCACGCCTCCACCCAGATGAGCATCCATTCTCTGGAGGGCGTGCTGCAGGCCGCCGAGCTGGGCTGCAGCCGGGTAGTCCTTGCCCGGGAGCTGCCCCGGGAGGAAATCGCCTTTATCTGCAAAAACAGCCCCGTGGAGATTGAGGTTTTTGTCCACGGCGCCCTGTGCATGTGCTATTCCGGCCAGTGCTGGCTGTCCTCCGTCATCGGACGGCGCTCCGGCAACCGGGGTCAGTGCGCCCAGCCCTGCCGCCTGCCCTACGGCTACGGCCGGTTTGAGGAAAGCCGCTACCCCCTGAGCCTGAAGGACAGCTGTCTGCTGGAATACCTCCATGAGCTGAAAATGATGGGCGTTGCCAGCCTGAAGATCGAAGGCCGCATGAAGCGTCCCGAGTACGTGGCCATTGTCACCCGCATCTACCGTGCCGTACTGGACGGCAAGGAAGTGACCCGGGAGGATCTGGAGCAGCTGGAGGAGATCTTCTCCCGGCAGGGCTTCACCCAGGGCTACTATCTGAACGAGACCGGCCCGCAGATGTTCGGCGTCCATCAGGATACGCAGGAGGACAAGGAACTGCTGGCGGCTGCCCGGGCAACCTATGAGCGGGGCGAAAATCCCAGAGTACCCGTGAAATTCTACGCCATGATCCGCACCGGCGAGGAAAGTCAGCTGGCGGTGGAGGATGAGCAGGGTCATGTGTGCAAGACCACCGGCCCCGTTCCCGATATTGCCCGCAGCCGTGCCCTGACGGAGCAGGAGCTGGCAGACCGCCTTGGCAAAACCGGCGGTACACCTTATTACTGCACCAATGTCCGCGCCGTCATGGATTCCGGCCTGATGCTGCCGGCCTCCGCCATCAATGCCATGCGCCGGGAGGTGCTGGATCGGCTCACCGCCATTCGCGGACGGGTGGAGCTTCCCCCCACCGGTGCCTACAGCCGCCTTGCCGCCTATGACGGCATCCCCGGCGAAGCCCGGCTGACGATCTGCGTCCGCAGCTTTGACCAGATCACCCCCAGATTGCTGCGGATGAAGCCTGCGGTGCTGTATGTCCCCCTGACGGAGCTGTTGGCCCACCCCGAGCTGCGGGACATGGTGCCTGTGGACACGGAGCTGACTGCCGTGCTGCCCCGGGTGATCTTCGACCGGGACCGGGCAAAATGGGCGTCAGCGCTGGAGCAGGTGCGGCATATGGGCGTGCGCCATGTGCTCACCGGTAATCTGGGTCAGCTGCGGATGGCGAAACAGAAGGGCTTCGGTGTCCGGGGCGACTTCGGCCTGAACGTCTACAACTCCCGCACCATGCACTATCTGCGGGAGCAGCAGGTGGAAAGCCAGCTGATCAGCTTTGAAATGACCATTCCCCAGCTGCGGGATCTGAGCAAGGCCGTGCCGGTGGAGATTTTGATCTACGGACGGCTGCCCCTGATGCTCATGGAAAACTGTGTGATCCGCAACCGCACCGGCAGCTGCTCCTGCGATACGCCCACCCGGCTCATGGACCGCATGGGTGAGGAATTCCCCATTCTCAAGGATCCCGGCACCTGTCGGAACGTGCTCTACAACGGCAAAAAGCTGTACATACTGGATAAGCTGGACGGTCTGCGGGGCATGGGTCTGTGGGCCCACCGGATGAACTTCACCACGGAAAACGCCGGGGAAGTGGACGCCATCCTCAGCCAGTATGAGGGCCGCGCCGAGTTCGACCCCGCCACATGCACACGGGGACTCTACACCAGAGGTGTAGAGTAATTGACAGTTGACAATTGACAGTTATGGTGTCGCTCCGCGACAATGGAATCAGGGGAGACTTTATGGATAACACAGTGCTATATAAAAGCAAGCAATTTGCTGTCAGGATTATTCGCTTAAACCAATACCTGCAGACCCAGAAGCAAGAATATACGTTATCCAAGCAGCTGCTTAGAAGCGGAACCAGTATTGGCGCAAATGTCCGGGAAGGCTCTCAAGCTGTCAGTCGTGCCGATTTTATCAACAAACTGTCTATTGCACTGAAAGAAAGCGTTGAAACAGAATACTGGTTGGAACTGATCCATGAGACAGATTATCTGAACGAAGCAGAGTTCCATTCCATCTACAAAGAGAATAAAGAACTGACAAAAATGCTGACCTCGATCATCAACACGAGCAAGCGAAATAATTTAGACGGCAATCAATCATAATCATCCGGCGAAGCCGGATACATTCATTGTCAATTGTCAACTGTCAACTGTCAATTGACATTGATATTGACCGGAGGGAAATATCTTGATTCTCGCATCTCAATCGCCCAGGCGGAGAGAGCTGCTCTCCATGCTGGGACTGGATTTTCAGATTTGTACCGCCGACATTGACGAGACCATGGATCCCGCCCTTTCCGTGGAGCAGGCCGTCAAAGAGGTCTGCCGGAAAAAGGCGGAGGCCGTGGGCAGCCACCATCCCGGAGAGCTGATTCTCGCCGCCGACACCATCGTGGTACTGGAAAATCGGATTTTGGGCAAGCCCCATTCTGAGGAAGAGGCCCGCGCTATGCTCCGGAGTCTCTCCGGGCGGCAGCACACGGTCATGACGGCCTTCTGCCTGTGGAAGGACGGCTGCGCCGACACCCATGTGGAAAAAACCCATGTCCGGTTCCGTGACCTGTCCGACGAGGAGATCGCCGCCTATGTGGCCACCGGTTCCCCCATGGACAAGGCCGGCGCCTACGGCATTCAGGATCAGGCCGCCATTTTCGTACAGGCGCTGGACGGCGACTATTATAATGTAATGGGGCTGCCCCTGTGCAGTCTGGCCCAGCTGCTGCGGAAAAAGGGCGTCAAAGTGCTGGGCAGCACCAGTTGACAGTTGACAGTTATGGTGTCGCTGATGCGACAATTGGATGATAAATACTGCCAAAGGTTGAAAAAAACTGCCATTCAGATTCCAAAGAATTAAAAATCAGTCTCCGAAGGAGACACATCCATTGACAATTGTCAACTGTCAATTGTCAATTGAATAGGTGGTACTATGAAAAAGAAGCTGTTTACCTCAAAAATCAAAACCCTGCTGATCGTGGCGGTGGCGCTGGCCATCATCACCACGGTGGCTGTGGCCATTTCCGGCGGTACGACTTTCAGCGAAAACGCAGTGGGCTCCATCCTGCAGCCCCTGCGCAGCGGTGTGGCTGCCATTGACCGGCATGCATTGCGGCTGTACAATTATATTTTCTCCTATGAATCCCTGCAGGCGGAAAATGCCGCCTTGAAGGCACAGATCGCCGAAATGGATGAGGACGTCCGGGCGGCACAGGAGCTGCAGCGGGAAAACCTCCGCTACCGGCAGCTGCTGGAGATCAAGGAGGCCCATGAGGACTATCAGTTCACCCCCGCCTATCTGATCGCATGGGATTCCTCCAGCTGGCGCAGCGCCTTTACCATCGGCAAGGGCACCAACCATGGCATCGAGATCGGCATGGCCGCTATTTCCGAAAACCAGCAGATGATCGGTCTGGTGACTGATGTGGGCGCCAACTGGGCCACCGTCACCACCATTCTGGACAATGGTCTGGAGATCAGCGCCTCCATCGCCTCCTCCGGCTACACCGGCGTGGTGCAGGGCACCTATGAATCTGAGACCACGCAGGTGCTGCGAATGAACTACCTGTCCACCGACGCCCAGCTGAAAAACGGCGACCAGGTGGTGACCACCGGCTCCACCTTGTACCCCAAGGGCCTGATGCTGGGCAAGATCACCAACGTGTCTCTGGATGAGACTGGCGTTGCCAAATTTGCCGCATTGAAGGCCAGCTGCGATCTGGACGATCTGGAGCAGGTGTTTATCATCACGGAATTTGAAGGAAATTAAAGCCTCCCCTGCAAATCAATTCTGCTTCGCGGCCCCCATCAGTCGCCCTTCGGGCGCCAGCTTCCCCACAGGGGAAGCCAAGATTCAAACCCGTCGGCGGAGCCGACACATTCATTGTCAATTGTCAACTTTCAATTGTCAATTGACTCCAAAGGAGTCCTTATGAACCAAAAGTATCGCAGTTTTATCATGTGGGCGATGTTTGCCGCGCTGTTTCTGGCGGCGGTGCTGGCCCAGACCACCCTGTTCGGACGGGTGCGGTTTCATGGCGTCAAGCTCAGCCTGCTGCCCATCGCCATGGTCTGCATCGGTATGCGGGTGGATCACGAGGCCGCAGGCCTCTTCGGTCTGCTGGCTGGCCTTTGCTGGTTTGCTCTGGGCACCGAGGACGGCACCCTTGCCATCGTCACCTTCCCGGCACTGGCCATCCTGGCCGGCTGGCTCTGCGACAGCATTTTTGCACGGCGGTTCCTGCCGGCGCTGGCGCTGTCTCTGGGTGCGCTGGTGATCCATGAGGGCGCCCTGTTTGCCATCAAATACTATCTGGGCACCGTGCCGGGAGATCTGGCTCTCTGGGTGCCTAAAACCGTGGCCATGTCGCTGGCTGTGACTCCGGTGATCTATCTGCTGGCCAAGCTGATCGGAAAGGCAGGTGCAGGCAAATGAACCGAAGAGGCAGAATCCGTGTGATCAGCTTTGTCACTCTGATCGCTCTGATTATGGGCCTGTTTACGTTCCGGCTGTACAAGCTTCAGTCCACCGTGGACGCGGAGGAGCTGATGGAAGCCGATTCCCTGTGGTATTACACCACCGTTGAGGCTGCCCGCGGGCAGATCCTGGACCGCAACGGCACGGTGCTGGCTTCCAACCGTGCCAGCTATAATATCGTCATCATCAGCTATGTGCTGTTTAACGGCCCCACGCCCAACGAATCCCTGCTGAAGCTGATTCAGCTCTGCGATACGCTGGGTATCGAGCTGGAGAGCCATTTCCCCGTGACCGAAACCCGGCCTTACGAGTATACTCTGGATCATTACGACGAAAACTGGCAGAACTACTTCCGCAAATTCCTCCGCAGCAACGAGCTGGATACGGATATCACCGCCGGGTCCCTGATGCGGGTGCTGCGGGACAAGTACAACCTGCCGGAGGAAGTCTCTGACGAGATGTTCCACCGGCTGGTCTCCGTCCGCTATGAGCTGGAGCTCCGCGGCATCAAGAATATGCCGCTGGAGAATTATGTGCTGGCCCGGGACGTCACTGCCGATCAGCTCTCCGCCATTATCGAGCTGGACATCCCCGGCATCATCGTGGACACCACCACCGTCCGGGAGTACAAAACCGAATACGCCTCCCATCTGCTGGGCTTCACCGGCAATATGAACTGGGACGAATATGACGGGATCTACCGGGACCTCGGCTATGCCATGAATGCCAGGATCGGCAAGGACGGCGTGGAAAAGGCCTTTGAGGAATATCTCCACGGCACCGACGGTCAGATGAAGACCGTGGTCACCGCCGACGGAGAGATTCTGGAGCAATATTACACCAAGGTGCCCCAGCCCGGCGCCAATGTGGAGCTGACCATCGATCTGGATCTGCAGATCGTGGCTGCCAACGCGCTGGAGGAAGTCATCCTCGACCTGCGGGAAAACGGTATCGGCGTCAACAAGGGCGGCATGGACGCCAAGGGCGGCGCTGTGGTGGTGCAGGATGTGAAAACCGGCGAGATTCTGGCTTCCGTCAGCTACCCCTCCTTCCCCATGGATATTTTCCAGGATCGGGAGGCCTATGCGAAGCTGAACGCCGACGAGGAATATTACCCCATGATGGACCGGGCACGGCTTTTGCCCTATCCCCCCGGTTCCATTTATAAGATGGTCTCTGCCATCGCTGCCATCGATTATGCCAACATCGACCGGCGCTTCCCCGTCACCGACCTTGGCGAATACGGCAAGTACTCCGATCTGGGTTTCGCGCCCCGCTGCTATATCTTTACCAGCACCGGCACGACCCACGGCACCGTCAATATGATGGAGGCCCTCCGCGACTCCTGCAACTACTATTTCTATGAAGTGGGCCTTATGACCAACACATGGGATGTGGATTATGTGGCGAAGCAGCTGGGTCTGGGTGAGCTCACCGGCAGCGAGCTGGCGGAGGACAAAGGCAAGCGGGCCAACCCTGATACCAAGGCTGCCACCTTCTATGGCACCGACCAGCAGGACTGGGTCGACGGCGACCGTCTGCAGGCCGCCATCGGTCAGAGTCTGAACGCCTTCACGCCGCTGCAGATGGTATGCTACACCTCGGCGCTGGCCAACGGCGGTATCCGTTATGAGGCCACCTTCCTGCGCCGTGTGGTTTCGTGGGACTTCCAGAATCTGCTGATGGAAAGCAAACCCACCGTGGCAAGTACGCTGGATATTTCCGAAGAGGCCATGGCCTGCGTTGTGGAAGGCATGACCATGGCGGCCCACGCCCGAGTGGGTCTGGGCGATCCCATTGACGGCACGGCTTCGGCCTACCTGTACGATTACCCCGTGAAGGTGGCAGCCAAGACCGGTACCGCCCAGCACGGTGACGGCAAATCCTCCGATAACGCGTCCTTCGTGGCCTTTGCGCCGGCGGATGATCCGCAGGTTGCCATTGCCGTCTATGTGGAGCGGGGCTCTCAGGGCGGTAATCTGGGCCAGATCGTCCGGGCCATTCTGGATGAATACTTCTCCCAGACCGGCAAATATGAGACCATCGACCGGGAGAACTACACCACCGTCCCCCTGCCGATGTATGAATAAACGCCTCCGGCGTCAATTGATAATTGATAATTAACAATTGACAATTGAGGTATCCGCTCCGCGGATGATTGAAATTGTGGACAGGAACTTCCTATCGGTGCTGTCATTGCGAGGAGGATTTTGCAAAAATCCGACGTGGCAATCCGTGTGCAGACACCCCGGAGTGGCTTCTCTTGCCACCCTGCGAAATTATTCAAATCCGTCACCGAAGGTGACACATTCATTGACAATTGTCAATTGTCAATTTTCCGGAGGTATTTATGACTGACCTTTCCAAACTTCGCAATTTTTCCATCGTGGCCCACATTGACCACGGCAAGTCCACCCTGGCTGACCGCCTGCTGGAGGAATGCAACACCATCGACAAGCGGGAGATGGAGGATCAGATCCTCGACAACATGGATCTGGAGCGGGAGCGGGGCATCACCATCAAGGCCCGTGCCGTCCGCCTGAACTACACCGCCGACGATGGGGAGGACTATGTCCTGAACCTGATCGACACCCCGGGTCACGTGGACTTCAACTACGAGGTCTCCCGCAGCCTGACGGCCTGCGAAGGCGCCGTGCTGGTGGTGGATGCTTCTCAGGGCATTGAGGCCCAGACCCTTGCCAACACCTATCTGGCCATTGACGAAGGTCTGGAAGTGCTGCCGGTGGTCAACAAGATCGACCTGCCCGCCGCCCGTCCCCAGGAAGTCAAGCAGGAGATCGAGGACATCATCGGTATTCCCGCCATGGATGCCCCGGAGATCTCCGCCAAAAACGGCATCAACATCCATGAGGTTCTGGAAATGATCGTGCAGGGCGTGCCCGCGCCCACCGGTGACCGGGAGGCCCCCCTGCAGGCGCTGATCTTCGACAGCCAGTACGACTCTTACCGCGGCGTCATCGTCTATATGCGGGTGATGAACGGTGTGATCCGTCCCGGCATGGATGTGAAGATGATGGCCACCGGCGCCCAGTATAAGGTGGTGGAGTGCGGTCATCTGGCGCCCAGAGGCATGCTCCCCTGCGATGGTCTGGGCGCAGGCGAAGTCGGTTATTTCACAGCCTCCATCAAGACTATCTCCGATACGCAGGTGGGCGATACCGTCACTGGCGTGGAAAACCCCACCACAGAGGCCCTGCCCGGTTATAAGTCCGTGCAGCCCATGGTCTATTCCGGCGTGTATCCGGCAGACGGCTCCAAGTACGGCGACCTGCGGGACGCATTGGAAAAGCTCCAGCTCAACGACGCCTCCATGAGCTTCGTGCAGGAGAACTCCATCGCCCTGGGCTTCGGCTTCCGCTGCGGATTTTTGGGTCTGCTCCATATGGAGGTCATCATGGAGCGTCTGGAACGGGAGTACAATCTGGATCTGATCACCACCGCCCCCAACGTCGTCTATGAGATCACCAAGACCGACGGCACGGAAATTGAGGTCTACACCCCCCTGAACTACCCCGATCCTGCCGAGATCGCCGAGGCCAGAGAGCCCTTCGTCAAGGCCAGCATCATCTCCCCGCAGGAATATGTGGGCAATATCATGGACCTGTGCCAGCAGCGCCGGGGCGAATTCAAGGATATGACCTATCTGGACACCACCCGTGTGGAGCTGCACTACGATATGCCCCTGAACGAGATCATCTACGATTTCTTCGACGCCCTGAAGTCCAGAACCCGCGGCTATGCCTCTCTGGACTATGAACTTTCCGGCTACCGTCCCAGCAAGCTGGTGAAGCTGGATATTCTGCTCAACGGCGAGCAGGTGGACGCATTGAGCTTCATTCTCTTTGCGGAAAGCGCCTATGCCCGGGCCAGAAAGACCTGCGTGAAGCTGAAGGAGAATATTCCCCGCCAGATGTTCGAAATTCCCGTGCAGGCTGCCATCGGCGGCAAGGTCATTGCCCGCGAGACCATCAAGGCTCTGCGGAAGGATGTGCTGGCCAAGTGCTACGGCGGCGATATCACCCGAAAGAAGAAGCTGCTGGAAAAGCAGAAGGAAGGCAAGAAGCGCATGCGGAGCTTCGGCACCGTGTCTGTCCCCAGCGAAGCGTTTATGGCCGTCCTGAAGCTGGATGATGATAACTGACAGCAGCTCTTAATTTGTGTCATTGCGAGGAGGCCTGAAAGGCCGACGTGGCAATCCGTATTCCCAAAGCCCTTTGACTTTGTACGGAAAAATCAGCAATTCGGAATATTTGAAAAACGGATTGCCGCGTCGGATTTTTTGCAAAATCCTCCTCGCAATGACACCGCTGGAACGCAGTTCGTACCATTTTGTCATTGCGAGCCGCCAAAGGCGGCGTGGCAATCCGTATCCCAAACACCCTTTGTAGGGAAAAATCAGCAATTCGGAATATTTGAAAAACGGATTGCTGCGTCGGATTTTTTGCAAAATCCTCCTCGCAATGACACCGCTGGAACGCAGTTTGTACCGCTTTGTCATTGCGAGCCGCCAAAGGCGGCGTGGCAATCCGTATTCCTTTTAAAAGAGGGGTCGTATGGCGTATTATGTCTATATCCTTGCCAATCAGACCAATGTCGCGATCTATACCGGTGTGACCAAAGACCTGATCCGCCGTGTCTACGAACACCGGCACGAATGGGATCCAAAGAGCTTCACCGCCCGATACGGGATCCACAAGCTGGTGTATTTTGAAGAAACAACGGATGTGCGTGCCGCAATTGAGCGAGAGAAGCAGATCAAGAGCTGGAAACGGCTGAAAAAGAATCAGCTGGTTGAAACCATGAACCCCGGATGGATCGACTTGTATCCATCCATACTCCCATAGAGGAACGGATTGCCACGACCAGTGTGCGCGCTGGTCTCGCAATGACACCGTGTTTGGAGGAACTATGAATCACATCAAACCCAAAAAATCCACGCCCACCCAGATCAAACCTCTGGGTCTGTATATCCATGTGCCCTTCTGTCGCAGCAAGTGCGAATATTGCGATTTCTATTCCCTCAGCGGCGGTCTGAACCATGAGAGCATGGATCTGTATCTGGAGGCCGTTCTGACCCACATCCGGGAGACCTCCCAGCGGGTGGTGGGCTACGCCGTGGACACGGTCTATTTCGGCGGCGGCACCCCCAGCTTTTTCGGCGCGCAGGGTCTGATCCGCATTCTGACGGAGATCGACCGCCGGTTCCATCTGGAAAAGGACGCCGAGATCACGCTGGAGGCCAACCCTGACAGTCTGACCCAGCAGGGTCTGGACAAGCTGCGCCGTGCCGGCTTCAACCGGATCTCCATCGGCATCCAGTGCGATGAGGATGCCAAGCTGAAGGCGCTGGGCCGTCCCCACAACTACAAGCAGGCGCAAAATGCGATTTTCATGGCAAGAAAGGCCGGTTTTACCAACGTATCCGTGGATCTCATGTTCGGTCTGCCCAACCAGACCCGGGAGCAGTGGATGGCCACCCTCCGCAACGTCATGGATCTGAAGCCGGATCACATTTCCTGCTATGGCCTGAAGGTGGAGCCGGGCACCCGCCTGTGGGAGTATAAGGAAGGCGCCAACCTGCCTGATGACGACGCACAGGCCGATATGTACTTCTACGCCGTGGAGACGCTGGAGAGCTTCGGCCTGCACCAGTACGAGATCTCCAACTTTGCCAAACCCGGTCTGGAGTGCCGCCACAACCTGAAATACTGGTCCGGTGAGCCCTACATCGGCTTTGGCCCGGCAGCTGCCTCCGATTTCGGCGGCAAGCGGTTCACGGCGGAGGCCAATCTGGACAAATATATCACTGGCATCATGGAGCAGGGCACCATCCTCTCCGAATGCGAGACGATACCTGCCCGGGAACGGGCAGGGGAGTACCTGATGCTGCGGCTGCGGACGGTTTACGGCATCGAGGAAAATGAGTATATGCAGGCCTTCCTGCTGCCCTTCGCGCCGCTGGAGGAGCTGCTGAAGACCTATGAGGAGCGGGATCTGGCGGTCAAAGAGGAAAACGGCCGCTGGCGCCTGACGCCCAAGGGCTTTATGGTGAGCAATTCCATCATCCTGCAGCTGCTGGAGGCCCAGCAGGAGAGCAAGCCCCTGTCCAACGTACTGCGGTAATCCCCCTCAGGCACTCCGTCATTGCGAGGGTGCTTGCGCCCGTGGCAATCCACATCCCGTGCAGGATCCCGTAACGCCTGTCATTGCGAGCCGCCGAAGGCAGCGTGGCAATCCGTATTCCTTTAGAAAGAGGGATCGCATGGCATACTATGTCTATATCCTTGCCAATCAAACCAATGTCGCGATCTATACCGGTGTGACCAAAGACCTGATCCGCCGTGTCTATGAACATCGGCATGAATTGGATCCTAAGAGCTTCACCGCCCGGTACGGCATCCACAAGCTGGTGTATTTTGAGGAAACGACGGATGTTCGTGCCGCAATAGAGCGGGAAAAACAGATCAAGAGCTGGAAACGGCTGAAAAAGAATCAGCTGGTTGAAACCATAAACCCGGGGTGGGCAGATTTATACCCATCCATACTTCCATAGAGAAACGGATTGCCACGGCCAGTGTGCGCACTGGCCTCGCAATGACACCGTTGGATGGCAGTTCGTGCCGTATTGTCATTGCGAGGCCTGAAAGGCCGTGGCAATCCGTATTGTAAAACGACAACCACGGGCTATGCCCGTGGCTGAAAAAAGGCTATGCCTATGAGTAGAAAAGATAAACCTCCAACGGTACAATAGAAGAAGGTTTGCCGACCACATCTCAAGTACCGAAGGAGGATATATCATGC
>JAZSCX010000088.1:0-4601 GCA_045530865.1 Candidatus Avilachnospira sp. | reverse complement strand
CCGCTGATGCTTTCGGCGTTCTGCCTCCCGTGTCCATCCTGACTCCCGAGCAGACCCAGTACTACTTCCTGTCCGGTTTCACCTCCAAGCTGGCCGGCACCGAGCGCGGCATCACCGAGCCCACTCCCACCTTCTCCGCTTGCTTCGGCGCTGCTTTCCTGGAACTGCATCCCACCAAGTACGGCGAAGAGCTGGTCAAGAAGATGGAAAAGTCCGGCGCAAAGGCTTATCTGGTCAACACCGGCTGGAACGGCACCGGCAAGCGCATCTCCATCAAGGATACCCGCGGCATCATCGACGCCATTCTGGATGGCTCCATCCTGAAGGCTGAGACCAAGACCATCCCCTACTTCAACTTCGAAGTGCCCACCGCTCTGCCCGGCGTTGACACCAACATTCTGGATCCCAGAAACACCTACGCTGACGCTGCTGAGTGGGATACCAAGGCCAAGGATCTGGCTGCCCGCTTCGTGAAGAACTTCACCAAGTACACCGGCAACGACGAAGGCAAGGCTCTGGTTGCCGCAGGCCCCGTTGTTGAGTAAGTAAAAAGTAAGAAGTAAGAGTGAAGTGGTGAGGGATCCGCCTTCGGCGGATGGATTGCGGACAGAAAAGCTTCGTTCAAAGTATTTGAGGCTGCCTGCACACAATCCCTCAGTCACGGCTGCGCCGTGACAGCTCCCTTTACACAAGGGAGCTTTCCTCACTTATTCACTATTACCTATTACCTTGCGCGTAAGCGCAATCGGTGCATTGCAAGCTGGCCCCCTGCAATGCGCCATTGATAAAAAACAAAACCAGTTTAGCAACATTGTTTTATACTGCTGCGGCAGTTTATTATGGAAATCCGGAGGTGTACACATTGAAAAAAGTTCAATTCACCGAAACTGTTCTCCGTGACGCCAACCAGTCCCTGATGGCCACCCGTCTGCCTTATGCCGATTACGAGGCCATTCTGCCCGAAATGGATAAGGCCGGTTACTACTCCGTGGAATGCTGGGGCGGCGCCACCTTTGATTCCTGCCTGCGCTATCTGGGCGAAGATCCCTGGGAGCGCCTGCGGAACATCCGCAAAAATATGCCCAACACCAAGCTGCAGATGCTGCTGCGCGGTCAGAACCTGCTGGGCTACAAGCACTATCACGATGACGTGGTGGAAAAGTTCGTGGAGCTGTCCATCAAGAACGGCATCGACATCCTGCGTATCTTCGACGCCCTGAACGACTTCCGCAATCTGGGCACCGCTCTGGAAGCCACCAAGAAGTACGCTACCGCCAACACCATTGCTTCCGGCTGTATCTCCTACACCCAGAGCCCCGTGCACACCGTTGCCAAGTATGTGGAAATGTGCAAGGAACTGAAGAACATGGGCTTTGATACCATCTGCCTGAAGGATATGGCCGGCACCATGAGCCCCTTTGAGGCCGAAGGCCTGATCAAGGGCATCAAGGACGCTGTGGGCGATATGCCTTTGATCCTGCACACCCACTGCACCACCGGTATGGCTTACATGACCGTCATGAAGGCCGTGGACGCCGGTATCGACGTGGTGGACACCGCTTCCTCCTGCTTCTCCAACGGTACCTCTCAGCCCGCCACCGAGACCATGTTCTACGCCATGCAGCAGTACGGCGTGGAGACCGGCCTCAACGAAGAGGCTATCAACAAGGTCAACGATTTCTTCAAGCCCATCAAGCAGAAGTATATCGACAACAAGACCCTGAACCACAAGTCCATGGCTACCGATGCACAGGCTCTGGTCTACAAGGTTCCCGGCGGTATGCTTTCCAACATGATCGCCAACCTGACCGATATGAAGGCCATGGATAAGTTTGACGCCGCTCTGGCTGAGATCCCCGCTGTCCGCAAGGATCTGGGATATCCTCCTCTGGTCACGCCTCTGTCCCAGATGGTCGGCAACCAGGCCGTTACCAACGTTCTGCTGGGCGAGCGCTACAAGCAGATCTCCAAGGAAGTCAAGGCTTACTTCAAGGGTGAATACGGCATCGCTCCCGCTCCCGTGAACAAGGAGATCGAGGCCCGTGTGCTGGCGGAAGCCGGTATGGACGCCCCTGTGGACTGCCGCATCGAGGATGCCAAGCGCACCGGTGAGGACTTCGCCAAGGCCAAGGCAGAGCTGGGCGACCTGTGGAAGACCGAAGAGGATGTCATGAGCTACATCTGCTTCCCCGATCAGGCCCGCAAGTATCTGGAAAAGCGCAAGGCTGACGAAGAGAAGGTCGTTGTTTACACCATCGAAGAGGCCTAAGGAGGTAGCGGTATGATGTTAGCAAACGTCGTTGCTTCCGGCTACAAGGTTCCCATCGGAGATGCTGCCATTACTGCAGTTCTGGGTTATGGCGTGGTGTTCTTCGGTCTGTTCCTGCTGATGATCGTGGTCATCCTCATGGGCAAGATCATGGCCCCCAAGGCAAAGCAGGCAGCTCCCAACGCTCCTGCTGCAGCAGCCGTGGTCGAAGAGCCCGCAGGCGAGCCCGCTCCCGGTTCTGCCGGTAAGCTGAAGCTCTATGATACCCCCGACCGGGAGGCTGCCATGATCATGGCGATCGTAGCCAACAAGCTCAATAAGCCCCTGAATGAGCTGCGCTTCATTTCCATCAAGGAGGTCAAGTAAAATGAAATATAAAGTTACCCTCAACGGCAAGACCTACGAGGTCGAAGTCGAGGCCGGCAAGGCCATGCTGGTGGATGAGTACGAAGCCTATGCACCTGCTGCTCCCGCTCCCGCCGCTGCTGTGGCTGCTCCCGCAGCTGCCCCCGCCCCCGCTGCTGCTCCTGCACCTGCTGCCGTTTCTCTGGCTGCCGGTGAGGCTGTCAATGCTCCCATGCCCGGCAACATCCTGAAGGTCAATGTGGCTCAGGGTCAGAGTGTCAAGCAGGGCGATGTGCTGGTCATTCTGGAAGCCATGAAGATGGAAAACGAGATCGTGGCTCCCCGTGCCGGTACCGTGGCACAGGTCGTGGTTTCCAAGGGTTCTGTGGTTGATACGGGTGCTCCTCTGGTCGTTCTGGCATAAGGAGGGCTTCGTATGAATGTTGCTGAAACCCTGTTGAATCTGTGGAACCAGTCCGGTTTCAATGCGTTCTTCATCGGTGATGGATGGAAGTCTCTGGTCATGATCGGTATTGCCTGCTGGCTGCTGTATCTGGGCATCGTCAAGCAGTATGAGCCCCTGCTGATGGTCGGTATCGCCTTCGGCGCACTGCTGACCAACCTGCCCGGCGGCAATTTGTACCATCCCGAACTGTGGGATCGGTTTATTGCCGGTGAGATCGGCTACGGCACCATTATGCATGACGGCGGTCTGCTGGATATCCTGTACATCGGCGTTAAAGCAGGCGTCTATCCGTCGCTGATCTTTATGGGCATTGGCGCCATGACCGATTTTGGCCCCCTGCTGTCCAATCCCAAGAGCCTGCTGCTGGGCGCCGCCGCACAGCTGGGCGTGTTCGAGGCCTACTTCGGCGCTGTCTGCATGGGCTTCACCGGCCATCAGGCTGCTTCCATCGGCATTATCGGTGGTGCTGACGGCCCCACCGCCATCTTCCTGACCACCAAGCTGGCTCCCGAACTGCTGGGCGCCATTGCTGTGGCTGCCTACTCCTACATGGCCCTGATCCCCATGATCCAGCCTCCCCTCATGAGACTGTGTACCACGGAAAAGTCCAGAAAGGTCAAAATGGAGCAGACCCGTGTGGTCACCAAGGCCGAAAAGATCGTGTTTCCCATCGTGGTCTCCATCTTTGTCATTCTGCTGATCCCCTCCACCGCTCCTCTGATCGGCTGCCTGATGCTGGGCAACCTGTGGAAGGAATGCGGCGTCACCGAGCGTCTGAGCGACACCGTGCAGAACGGCCTGATGAACATCGTTACTGTGTTCCTGGGCATCTCCGTGGGCGCTACCACCGTGGCTTCCCGGTTCCTGACGCTGGATACCATCAAAATCGTCATTCTGGGTCTGGTGGCCTTCGCCATTTCCACCGTCGGCGGTCTGCTGGTGGGCAATGTGATGTATGCGGTCACCGGCGGCAAGGTCAATCCCCTCATCGGCTCCGCTGGTGTGTCTGCCGTTCCCATGGCGGCCCGCGTCGCCCAGAAGGAAGGCCAGAAGGCCAATCCTTCCAACTTCCTGCTGATGCACGCCATGGGCCCCAACGTGGCCGGTGTCATCGGCTCCGCCATCGCTGCCGGCTTCCTGCTGGCTGTCTACGGCTAAAGCATCCATAAATGGAACCGCTTCCTTCGGGAAGCGGTTCGTTTTGCGTTGACAGAAAAGGGGAACGTGTGGTAAAATCATCTCACCTGCGGGCATGGTGGAATTGGTAGACTCGGTGGATTTAGGTTCCACTGCGAGAGCGTGCAGGTTCGAGTCCTGTTGCCCGCACCAAATAAGTCCGATAATTTTGATACCATTGGTATTGAAACTATCGGACTTGTTTTGTAAAACGACAACCACGGGCTATGCCCGTGGCTCTAAAAAGGTTATACCTATGAGTAGTCCCGCCGCAGCGGGAGCCTCCCTCTGACGAGGGAGGTGGATTTTGCGAAGCAAAAGACGGAGGGAGAGAAAACGTTAAAG
>JAZSCX010000130.1:0-7434 GCA_045530865.1 Candidatus Avilachnospira sp. | reverse complement strand
GCATGATATATCCTCCTTCGGTACTTGAGATGTGGTCGGCAAACCTTCTTCTATTGTACCGTTGGAGGTTTATCTTTTCTACTCATAGGCATAGCCTTTTTTCAGCCACGGGCATAGCCCGTGGTTGTCGTTTTACAAAACAAACGCGAACCCGGCACAGGCGGTTCGCGTTTGAAGGGAAGGCAGAGTGGGATCCTGTTCAGAAAGACTTCATGTGGACAGGTTCAGTTTTGAAATATCATCCACAGGGGCAGAGCAAACGCCATTGCGGCACAGATAGTACCGTGTTCCATGATCGGGGATCGGGTATGACTCCGTAAAGGGAGCCAATTCAGATAGTCTGGCTTGATTCTCCGGTGTTTTTACCAGCACCCGCAGCTCTGAAAGCGGGTTTTTCCGCAGGAAATCCGGTAGTTCGGGCGGGAGCCGTTCTCCCGTGCAGACCAGCTCTGCCGTGGGCCAGAGTGCTTCCAGAAAAGTGAGCATGGCAAAGCCGTGCCCAACAGGATGCTGCACCGCCCCGGACAAATACGAAAGCTGCTTTTCTGCCTCCCTCTGCCACCGGGTCTCAGCTGTGAGGCGTGCCAGCCGGAACAGCACCAGCACCGCCACGGCATTTCCCGAGGGCATGGCGCCGTCATAGAGCTCCTTGCTGCGGGTCAGAAGCTGCTCGCCATCGGAGGCATAGGGATAGAACCCGCCGTTTTCAGCGTCGAAAAAGTATTCCAGCAGCATATTTGCCAGCCCCTGTACCTGAGACAGGTATTGGATCTCAAAGGTTGTCTCATAGAGCTCCAGCAGACCCCATGCAAGGAACGCATAGTCATCCAGCTTTCCGGAATGTGCCCCCTCACCATCCCGCCAGCGCGCCAGCAGTCTGCCTTCCTGATCGGTGAGATTTCGGTTGATAAATGCCACTGCACGTCTGGCCGCATCCAGATACTGGGGTTCATCCAGCACCAGACCTGCCCGAGCCAAAGCCGCGATCATCAGGCCGTTCCACGCGGTGAGGATCTTGTCGTCCTTGTGCAGGTGGGTTCTCTGCATTCGGTAAGTCCGAAGCTGTTCCCGGATGGCGGCCATCTCCTCCGGCTCTGTCTCCATATTCTGCTGTCCGATCAGATTGGGAATGCTGTTTCCTTCAAAGTTCCCGCGTTCCGTCACGCCGTACCGATGGCAGAATACATCGGCAGCGTCTTTCCCCAACACCTCTTGCAGTTCTGCTGGTGTAAAGACATAGTATTTTCCCTCAATACCCTCGCTGTCGGCATCCTGCCCGCAGTAGAAACCGCCTTCGGGCGCTTCCAGCTCCCGCAGCACATAGTCCGCCGTGCGGCGGGCAACCGTTCCATAGAGTTGACGACGGGTATGCTGAAATGCCTCCGTATAGGCAAAGAGCAGCAGGGCGTTGTCATACAGCATTTTTTCAAAATGGGGAACCAGCCACTTTTCATCTGTGGAATAGCGGGAAAAACCGCCGCCCACATGGTCAAACAGGCCGCCGCGGTACATGGCCTCCAGTGTTGTTTCCGCCATTTTCATTGCCGTGCTGTCGCCTGTGCGTTTGGCATACCGCACGAGAAACAACAGATTGTGGGGTATGGGAAACTTGGGCGCCCTGCCAAAGCCGCCCCATCGGGGATCAAAAGACCGTGCAAACTGGTCGGCAGCCAAAGAGACAAGTGCCTGGCTTGGTGTGTCGGGGCGGGCGTTTTCTTCCCGCCGCAAATGGGCAGTCAGCTGGTCTCCGGCAGAAAGCAGCTCTTCCCGTTCCTCCTGCCACAGCTGTGCCGCCTTGTCCAGCAAAGACAGCAAACTGTGCTTGGGCAGATAGGTTCCGGCCCAGAAGGGCTTCTGATCCGGCGTCATCAGCACGGTCAGCGGCCATCCGCCGGAGCCGGTCATGGCAATACAGGCCGCCATATAGACCGCATCCACATCGGGGCGCTCCTCCCGGTCTACCTTGATGGGGATAAATCCTCCGTTGATTGCCTCCGCCACTTCCCGATCCTCAAAAGACTCGTGCGCCATGACATGACACCAGTGGCAGGTGGAATAGCCAATGCTCAGAAAAATGGGCTTGTCCTCCGCCCGGGCCGTGTCAAAGGCCTCCCTTCCCCAGGGCAGCCAGTGGACCGGATTGGATTTGTGCTGGAGCAGATAGGGGGATTTTTCAAACTGCAGCCGGTTTTGCATATTGACTCCTTCGTTTTTCATCGTGTTATCGTTTTTTGTCTCCTGTTGCGGGGTTGTCGATCAGCTTCCCATCCTCCGTGAAGCGGGAACCGTGGCAGGGGCAGTCCCAGGAATGCTCCTGCCGGTTGTATTTCAGGGCACAGCCCATGTGGGGACACCGGGGAACCGTCGGCGTCAACAGATGCAGCGCCGACTCTGCGGCATTGACTGCCAGCTGCGGGCGCAGGATCGTTCTGGAAGGAGAAAACAGCTCCGCACAGGGGTTCTGCTTTCCCAGCACCAGATCGACCAGAAGCGTGGCTGCCGCCATGGCAGAGGTCATGCCCCACTTGTTGAAGCCTGCAGCCACATACAGGTTTGGCGTGCGGTTGGAATACTGCCCCACATAGGGAACCCCATCCAATGTCATACAGTCCTGTGTCGCCCAACGGGCGGTAATTTGGGCGTCCGGATAGTTTTGGGCTGCAAAGGCTTCCAGTTCCCGCCAGCCGCCGCCCTTTTTTCCGGTACGGTGTCCGCCGCCGCCCAGCAGGAGCAGGTCTCCAAAGCTGCGGAAGGACAGGCCTGTGTCGGCTTGGTCCACATGCATGTTTCGCACCTCCGGCGCGTTTTTCAGTGCCAGCACATAGGACCGATGCTGATACAGTTTGAGAAAATAGCTGCCGTGCTTATTGAGAAAGGGGAAATGGGTCGCCACGATGATCTTCTCTGTCTGGATTGTACCGTGGTTTGTGACAGCCGCACCGGGTTTTAACTCCAGCACCCGTGTGTTTTCATAAATGTGCAGTCCCTGTGAAATAGCAGAAAGGAATTTCAGCGGATGGAACTGGGCCTGCCCCTCAAAGCACACGGCTCCGGCCACCGAAAACGGCAGCGGCAGTTTTTCTGCCAGTTTTGCCGAAAATCCGATTTTCTGCAAGGCTTCCAGTTCCCTTTCGATAATCTGCCGGTCATCCACGGAATAAACCACGGAGTTTCTTTCCTGAAAATCACAGTCGATGCTTTGACACAGTGCGCGGTACTTTTCCAGCGCCTGCTGATTGGCATACAGGTACATCCGTGCTTTTTCCGGACCGAATTCCCGGATCAGTTTGTCATAGATCAGGCCGTGCTGCGCCGTAATTTTGGCGGTTGTATTTTTGGTAATGCCGCCGCAGATACGATCCGCTTCCACAAGGGCATAGGATACGCCTGCCTGTTCCAACAGATACGCGCACAGAAGCCCCGCAATTCCGCCGCCAATGACCAGCACATCTGTTTTTACGTCCTGCTTCAGAGGCTCAAACCGGGGAAACTGTGCGGTTCGAGTCCATATCGAATGCATATGATCCATGTGCCCTCCCATGTTTTTGCTGTCAGAGATCCTCCAGATCCGCAGCGGGAATATCGTTTTCCAGATTGTCCCGCGCAAGATCGTTGTCAATGACAGGGTAAACTCTGGATATAGGTTTTTCTGTCCGGCGGTATTTTTCTTTCAGGGTGTTAACCTTTTCTGCGTTCTCGTTCATCAGAATCACCTCCTGATCTGCCGGTTAAGGATGCGGGTCACCAACGGAGCCGTCGCCCTTCAGGTTGTGGAACACTTTCAGATCCGGGCCCTCGGTTCCGCTGATAATGGGTCTTGCGGGCTTTTTTCCATGCTTTGCCTTTCCCTGAATTTCCGGGACAGGCCCTTCGTCATTTTTAGGCTTTGTATGCGTCCAGTCCGGACGTGCCATTCCTTTCTTCGCCATGTGATCATCACCTCAAAAACAGCATTCCCCACAAAAGGCATGGTATGCAGCTATCATAAGCAAAAAGCTCACGATCATAAGATCGTGAGCTTTTTGGAATTTGAAAGAAAATCAGCGCTGGATTCTGCCGGAGCCGTCGCCGCCGGCCAGCTTTTCCACCTCTGCTACGGTGACCATGTTGTAGTCGCCCTCGGTGGAGTGCTTCAGTGCGGAGGCTGCAACTGCGAATTCCACAGCCGCCTGGGTGTCCTTGCCGCTGAGCAGGGAGTAGATCAGGCCGCCGCCGAAGCTGTCGCCGCCGCCGACGCGGTCGATGATATGGACATTGTACTTCTTGGAGAAGCAGTATTCGTCCTTTGCCACATTGTACAGCATGGCGCTCCAGCCGTTATCAAAAGCGGAATGGCTCTCACGCAGGGTGATGGCCACCATCTCGAAGCAGAACTTGTCCGCCAGCTGCTTGGCAACGGACTTGTAGCCCTCGTGGTTCAGGCTGCCGGCATAGATGTCGGTGGCTTCGGCCTCGATGCCGAACACGTCCTTGGCATCCTCTTCGTTGGAGATGCACACATCCACATACTGGCACAGATCGGTCATGGCTTCCCGGGCCTGAGTGCGGGTCCACAGCTTGCCGCGGTAGTTCAGGTCGCAGGAGATCTTGTTGCCGCGAGCCTTGGCGGCCTTGCAGGCCTGACGGCAGATCTCCACCAGATTTGCACCCAGAGCGGGGGTAATGCCGGTAAAATGGAACCACTCCACGCCCTCAAAGATGGCATCCCAGTCGAAATCGGCGGGATCGGCTTCCTGAATGGCGGAATGGGCACGGTCATAGATGCAGACGGAGCCGCGCTGAGAAGCGCCCTTCTCGTTGAAGTAGATGCCCACGCGGTTGCCGCCGCGGACGATCTTGGAGGTATCCACACCATAGCGGCGCAGGGAGTTGACAGCGGCCTGACCGATGGAATGGGTGGGCAGCTTGGTGACGAACGCGGCGTCCATGCCATAGTTGGCAAGGGACACGGCTACGTTGGCTTCGCCGCCGCCGAAGGTAAATTCCACATGATCGCACTGGACGAATCGCTCGTAGTTATAGGGCTGCAGGCGGAGCATCAGCTCGCCGAAGGTTACGATTTTTGCCATTTTGTTTTCCTCCGATGTCGGGATTAGCCGAAAGCGGCCTGACGGGCCTCGGCGCACAGAGCGGTGATCTTCTCAGAGTTGCCGGCAGCGATCTCAGCCTTAGGGCACACCCAGCTGCCGCCGACGGCGTGGATAAAGGGGGCATCGATGTACTCCCGCAGATTGCCTGCGTTGATGCCGCCGGTGGGCATGAACTTAATGCCCACAAAGGGGCCTGCCAGATTCTTCATGGCGTTGAGGCCGCCGTAAACGTTGGCGGGGAAGAACTTCAGCACCTTCAGGCCGCGCTTGATGGCCATGGTGATTTCGGTGGGGGTGACACAGCCGGGGGTCACGGCTACGCCGTTTTCGATGCACCAATCCACGATTTCAGGATCGAAGCCCGGTGCAACGATGAACTTTGCGCCCATTTCCACAGCCTTTTTGCACTGCTCCAGGCTCAGGACGGTGCCTGCGCCCACCAGCATATCGGGGCAATTCTCCGCAACCGCCTTGATGGCCTCGGAGGCAGCAGCGGTACGGAAGGTGATCTCCATGACGTCGATGCCGCCGGCTACCATGGCGTTGGCGGTGGGAACAGCATCCTCAGGGCGGTCCAGCACCACAACGGGCACCACACCGGAACGGGCCAGTCTATCCAATACAGTCATCATAAACCTCCTATGTTACACGCCTGCGTAAGCGGCGAAACCGGCATCCACGAAAAAACAGATCGGTAATGAAGTCCCTTGTGTGCTTTCTTGTTTCCGGATAAAAACACTTGGAAACTACACTTGCCAGAATTTATTTATCATACCACAAAAAACAGCAAATGACAAGTCCAATCCGCACACCGTCCGAAGCCATCAAAAAAACCTGAGGGATTTGCTTCCCTCAGGTTTTCTTGCTTGTGTTTATCGGTTGGCTTTGGCCTTGCGGAGGGCCAGAATGCGGTTCATTTCGTTGTAGACGATCATGAAGCCCTCATCCACGCCCATGCCGGGCTTAGCAAGGATCTGCACGGGCTGGGTAGCCATGGCGCAGTGGACGCAGACCTGTGCGCTGCGGTCGGTCTCGTTGCAGGTACCGCCCTGATAAGCGCCGATGCCCTTTTCCTTGCAGTACAGCACGGCTTCAATGGTGTTGTTGATGCCGCCCAGATCGGGGGTCTTGATCTGCACCATGTGGCCGGCCTTGTTGTCGGCGAACAGCTTGATGTCCTCGAGGGTGTTGCACCATTCGTCGGCCACCAGCTCCACGTTGATGCCGCGGTCGTCCAGCTCCCTGGTCAGACCGGCCAGCGCGATCATCTGGGTCTCGCGGTCGCAGTCGCAGTCCATGGGGCCTTCGATGCGCAGGTGGAAGGGCTTGGCGATCTGCTCCAGCTTTGCCAGATAGTCGGCCATTTCCCTGTAGTTGTTGTTGCCGAAGGCGGCGCCGATGGTGCCGTAGACGTCGATATGAAACACGGGGTTGTAGCTTTCGCTCTGGCGGTTGGCCAGAATGCGGTCGCGGAGCCATGCGATATAGTCCGCCAGCTTTTCGCCGTTCTCGCCCAGCTTGTCCTTGACATTGTTGATCAGGGCATGGGGCAGAACCTGTGCGCCCTTGATGATCATCTTGTCGGCGTTGTCATAGCGGTCGTCGCCGGACTGGGTGAACACGGGGATGGGGGTCTCGGAGACGGTGCAGCCGTACTCGTCGGCCACAACTTCACACATCAGACGGCCGGTAGCCTTGGCAACGGCGTCCAGCAGAGCCTGAGAAATGCCGTAGCGGATGGCGGTGTGCAGGCGCTTGCCCTCCACCTGAATGGCCTCCATCATGGCGCACAGGCCGCGGAAGTCATCGGCTTCCCTGCCCACCAGCCGAGGCTTGATGTAGGTATCGATAACGGGGATAAAATCCCCAGCCAGGAACAGGGGATCGCGGCCGCCTGCACCGGAATACTGGACAGCGGCGCAGTCGCCGGTGGCGACCTGACCGTCCTCCAGCACCAGCATGACGGAGATGGATTCGCCTGCCTGACGGACGGCGGAGAAGCCTTCGGTCACGGGAGTGCCCACATAGAACACGCCGTCATGGCCTGCGCCCTGCTTGATGGCGCGCTGATCGTCAAAATAGAAGCCGGTGCGGCCTGCGGAACAGACAACATCAATGATTTTCATGGAATATTGCTCCTTTCATGATTGCGATAAAGGATATTATGCGATAACGCACCAAGGCTCCCCTGTGTAAGGGGGGCTGGGCAGGTTATCATTTGAAGTGCAACACCAAAAATAAAAAGAGACAATATACAAACAATCGTGTAAAATGTAGTTACCACACAACAAAACACACGAGGGGGTTTGTATATTGTCCTACACACATTTTACACTGGAAGAAA
>JAZSCX010000022.1:0-14433 GCA_045530865.1 Candidatus Avilachnospira sp. | reverse complement strand
AACTTGGTCAGAGGCTTGATGGAGCCGGGCTTAGCCAGAACCTGGCCACGCTCGATGGACTTCTTGTCAACGCCGCGGAGCAGAGCACCGATGTTATCGCCGGCTTCTGCGTAATCCATCAGCTTGTGGAACATTTCGATGTCGGTAACGACGGTGGAACGGGACTCTTCGTTCAGACCAACGATTTCAACAGGCTCGTTCTTCTTGATCTGGCCACGCTCGACACGGCCGGTAGCGACGGTACCACGGCCGGAGATGGTGAAGACGTCTTCGACGGGCATCAGGAAGGGCATGTCAGCCTTACGGTCGGGAGTGGGGATATAGGAGTCGACAGCATCCATCAGTTCCTTGATGCAAGCGAAGTCGGGGTCAGCGGGGTTGCCGGACTCATTGGTAACAGCAAACAGAGCGGAACCCTTGATGATGGGAATGTCATCGCCAGGGAAGTCATAGTAGCTCAGAGTCTCACGGACTTCCATCTCGACCAGCTCGAGCAGCTCTTCGTCATCAACCTGATCGCACTTGTTCAGGAAAACAACGATAGCAGGAACGCCGACCTGACGGGCCAGCAGGATGTGCTCCTTGGTCTGAGCCATGGGGCCATCGGTAGCAGCGATAACCAGAATAGCGCCGTCCATCTGAGCAGCACCGGTAATCATGTTCTTAATGTAGTCGGCGTGACCCGGGCAGTCAACGTGAGCATAGTGACGAGCTTCGGTCTGATACTCGACGTGTGCAGTGTTGATGGTGATACCACGCTCGCGCTCTTCAGGAGCCTTGTCGATGGTGGAGTAATCAACGTAGTCAGCCTTGCCCTGCAGGCCCAGATACTTGGTGATAGCAGCGGTCAGGGTGGTCTTGCCATGGTCGACGTGACCGATGGTGCCGATGTTTACGTGGGGCTTGTCTTTAACAAATTTCTGCTTTGCCATTGAAGATAATCCTCCTTGTAGGTTTGTACATGTTTGTTATTCATTTTTTCCTCGACTATCATACACGATAATGTGCAGATTTACAAGAGGAAAATTAACCTCTGGAACGTTTTGCGACAATCTCTTCCTGCAGAGACTTGGGGAGCTCAATATAATGACTGGGTTCCATCGCATACTGACCGCGGCCCTGCGTAGAGCTGCGAAGGTCGGTAGCATAACCGAACATATTGGACAGCGGAACGTTGGCATCGATCTGCGTTGCACCGTTTCTGGGCTCCATGCCGAGAACGGTACCACGGCGAGCACTGACATCGCCAATCACATTACCGGTATACTCAT
Source organism: Candidatus Avilachnospira sp. (assembly GCA_045530865.1). GTDB lineage: Bacteria > Bacillota > Clostridia > Oscillospirales > Oscillospiraceae > Avoscillospira. The sequence goes on along the minus strand of JAZSCX010000022.1, from coordinate 13,162 downwards.
CAGGAACAATGATTGCAACCTTCATGATGGGTTCCAGAATAACGGGATTTGCCTTGCGGCAGGCTTCCTTGAACGCCATGGAACCGGCGATCTTGAAGGCCATTTCAGAAGAGTCGACTTCATGGTAGGAACCATCGTACAGAGTAACCTTGACGTCCACCACATTATAACCGGCGAGAACACCGGCCTGCATGGCGCCCTGAATACCTGCGTCAACTGCGGGGATATATTCCTTGGGGATGGCGCCGCCAACAACCGCATTGACAAACTCATAGCCCTTGCCGGACTCGTTGGGTTCCACGCGGATCTTGACATGTCCGTACTGGCCCTTACCGCCGGACTGACGAGCATACTTGGTATCCTGCTCAACAGACTTGCGAATGGTTTCCTTGTACGCGACCTGAGGTGCGCCAACATTGGCTTCCACCTTGAACTCGCGGAGCAAGCGATCCACGATGATCTCCAGATGGAGCTCGCCCATACCGGCAATGATGGTCTGACCGGTTTCATCATCGGTATAGGTGCGGAAAGTGGGATCCTCTTCTGCCAGCTTCATTAGCGCAATGCCCATCTTTTCCTGACCGGCCTTGGTCTTGGGTTCGATGGCAACACGGATAACAGGCTCGGGGAATTCCATGCTTTCCAGAATGATCGGATGGTTCATATCGCAGAGAGTATCGCCGGTAGTTGTATTTTTCAAACCAACAGCCGCGGCGATATCGCCGGAATAAACCATTTCGATGTCCTCACGATGGTTGGCGTGCATCTGCAGGATACGGCCCATACGCTCCCGGTTGCCCTTGGAGGCATTAAGAACGGTGGAACCGGAGTTCAGCGTACCGGAGTACACACGGAAGAAGCACAGCTTACCAACGTAGGGATCAGTGGCGATCTTAAACGCCAAAGCGGAAAAAGGTGCATTGTCATCGGACTCGCGCTTGTCCTCTTCCCCGTCAGGAGTCACACCGGTGATAGCGGGAACATCCAGAGGAGACGGCATGAAAGCGACGATATTATCCAGCAGCTGGATAACACCCTTATTCTTATAAGAGGTGCCGCAGCAAACAGGAACCATACGGACACCGATGGTACCCTTACGCAGCGCACGCATAATGAGCTCTTCGGGGACTTCTTCGCCCTCCAGATAGAGCATCATGATCTCCTCATCCTCTTCGGAGACGGCATCCATGAGCTTCTCTCGATACTCATTGGCCAGATCAACCATATCGGCAGGAATCTCTTCCTCACGTGCATCCTTGCCCATGTCATCATAGAAGACAATGGCCTTCATTTTGACCAGATCCACCACACCGCAGAACTCCGATTCAGAGCCGATGGGCAGCATAACAGGAACAGCATTGCACTTGAGACGGTCATACATCATGTCCAGAACGTGATAGAAATCAGCGCCCATGATGTCCATCTTGTTGATGTAAACCATACGGGGGACATGATATTTGTCAGCCTGACGCCAGACAGTTTCCGTCTGGGGCTCGACGCCGCCCTTGGCACACAGAACGGTCACAGAACCGTCCAGCACACGCAGAGAACGCTCAACTTCAACAGTGAAGTCCACGTGGCCCGGGGTATCGATCAAATTGATGCGGTGACCCTTCCAGAAGCAAGTGGTTGCAGCGGAAGTAATGGTGATGCCGCGCTCCTGCTCCTGAGCCATCCAGTCCATGGTCGCAGTACCGTCGTGGGTCTCACCGATCTTATAGTTGACACCGGTGTAGTACAAAATACGTTCCGAGGTCGTGGTCTTACCTGCATCGATATGAGCCATGATGCCAATATTACGGGTATTTTCGAGGGAATATTGTCTGGGCATTCGTAAGCTCCTTTATTACCAACGGAAATGGGAGAAAGCCTTGTTGGCTTCTGCCATCTTGTGGGTATCCTCGCGCTTCTTAACAGCGGAGCCGGTGTTGTTGCAAGCATCCATCAGTTCGCCGGCCAGACGTTCCTTCATGGTCTTCTCGCTGCGGGCGCGGCTGTAGTTGGTCAGCCAGCGCAGGCCGAGAGTCTGACGGCGTTCAGGACGGACTTCGATGGGAACCTGATAGTTCGCACCGCCGACACGGCGGGTCTTGACTTCGACAGCAGGCATGATGTTTTCCATGGCCTGAGTGAAAGCCTCCAGACCGTTCTTACCGGTCTTTTCTTCAACGATTTCAAATGCGCCGTAAACGATCTTCTGAGCGACACCCTTCTTGCCATCCAGCATGATGCTGTTGACGAGCTTGGTAACCAGAACAGAATTATAGATAGGATCCGGCAATACTTCTCTCTTGGGAACATTACCTCTTCTGGGCACTTCGCTTCCCTCCTTCATAAAATGATTTCATAGGTACTTCGAAAGTGGATCTTTCGTTGGTGCCTGGCCAAGAGGTTTTATCTATATCAAACCACTCAGCAAGGCGCTGCCTTGCAATAAGGCATTGGGAATTTCAAAAATGGGATTGGCTTAAGAATTACTTCTTCTTTCCGGCCTTGGGACGCTTTGCACCGTACTTGGAGCGAGCCTGCATACGGCCCTGAACGCCCTGGGTATCGAGGGTACCACGGATGATGTGGTAACGGACACCGGGAAGGTCCTTAACACGACCGCCGCGGATCAGAACCACGGAGTGCTCCTGCAGGTTGTGGCCAACACCGGGGATATAAGCGGAAACCTCGTAGCCGTTGGTGAGACGCACACGGGCGATCTTACGCAGAGCGGAGTTGGGCTTCTTGGGGGTGGTGGTACGAACAGCGGTGCAGACACCTCTCTTCTGGGGAGAAGACAGATCGGTAGCGCGGTTCTTCAGGGTGTTCATACCCTTCTGCAGAGCGGGAGCGGTGGACTTGTAGGTGACCTGCTCTCTGCCCTTACGGACCAGCTGGTTAAAAGTAGGCATATTGTTTTCCTCCTTTCTCGAGTGTTTGCTGTTTAACAGCATGTATTATATCCCGAAATATCCAAGATATTCCGTTGGGACCAAAATAATCAGGCAAGGATTCCCGCCGCAGCGGCGCCGACGGAAATACCGCAGGCTCTGCCAAGCTCCGCCATGGTCGGAACCAGAACCAGCTCCACACCGTTTTGGGCACATTCCTCCGTCAGGGGATCCGTCAGCTGCGGATCGGCATTCTCCGCCAGAAACGCACGGACGACCTTACCTTCTCTTAAAGACCTGCGGAGCTGCTTCACGCCGACGACTTTACGTGCGGTTTTCAGTTCGTCAAGCATCACAATTCCTCCGTTGGCCGATTGATGGGCATAAACCCACACAATTAGAGATTATAGCAGATTGAACGAAATTCGTCAATAAAAATCGTCATTTTTACAGAAATTTTTTTCCACATTTTTCGTGTTTACTCGACACACAAATGTCCGCCGCACAAGAAAAATCAATCTTTCATCAGCTTTCTTCTGGCAAGATTGATGGTGCCCTCCTGCATGGAATTGATCCATTTCAGGCTTTTTCCGCAGCCCAGGGCCACGCAGCTTGCCACATCGTCAGCGATCATGCAGGGGATCTCCGTCCGCTCCCGGATCAGCTTGTCCATGCCCCAGATCTGGCTGCCGCCGCCGGTGAGGATGATGCCGTTCTGTGCCACATCGGCCACAAGCTCCGGGCTGGACAGCTCCAGAACGGAAAGCACTTCATCTACGATACGCCATGCGGGACGGCGCAGAACCTCCAGCAGTTCCGTGGAGGACACGGTCTCTTCCCTGGGCAGTCCGGTGCGCAGATCCCGCCCCTTGACCACCATGGACACTTCGTCGGGACGTTCCGCAACACAGCCAACAGTGATTTTAACTTCTTCTGCCGTATTGGCGCCGATCAGCAGACCATAATTGCGGCGCATATAGGCGATGACCGTATCATCAAAGGTATCGCCAGCCACTTTAATGGAGGACGAAACGGCAATATCGTTCATGCTGAGTACCGCGATATCCGTGGTGCCGCCACCGATATCCACCACCATGCGTCCGTTGGGGGCCTGCAGATCCAGACCGGCGCCGAGAGCTGCCGCAAAGGGTTCTTCGATCAGATACACACGGCGGGCACCGGCCTCCATGGCAGCCTGAATGACGGCACGCTCTTCCACTTCTGTCACGCCGCTGGGTACGCAGACCACCACTCTGGGCTTGACCAGGGAATAGCGGATGATCTTCTTCAAAAACTGTGCCAGCATTTTCTCCGTCATTTCATAGTCGGAGATCACGCCTTCCCGCAGCGGACGCACTGCCACCACATTGCCGGGGGTTCTGCCCAGCATATTTCTGGCAGCAGCGCCGACCTGCAGCACCTTGCCCGTATTTTTATCGATGGCAACCACAGAGGGCTCCCGGAGGACAATACCCTTTCCCTCGGCATACACCAGAATGTTGGCAGTACCAAGATCAATGCCCAGATCTCTGGATAATTTGAACATACTTTCACCTACTTTTTATGATCACGGTGGGCCACCGCCACAACGGCGCACACCAATTCCTCCGCTCCGGCAATCCGAAGGGTCTTTCCGCATTCGGACAGCGTCGCGCCTGTTGTCAAAACATCATCTACCAGTAAGATCCGCTTTCCGCGAAACTTCTCCGGATGGACAGCCTCATAAACGCCCAGCACATTGGCTCTTCTTCTGGCGGGATCCGCTGTACGGGACTGCCTGGGATTATGCCGGATCTTCTTCAGGGTCTGAACCGCTTCTGTGCCCAGCTCTCTGCTCAGAGCCTCTGCCAGAAGCTTGGCCTGATCGTAACCTCGGGTCCAGATTCTCCGTCTGCTGCATGGCACCCAGGAGATCAGATCGTATCTCCCATCCAGCCTGTCCCGTACCGAAGCCGAAAGCCAGCCGCCGAAGGCATCGGCATAGGAGGACATGCCTTGAAACTTGAACCGGATGATTGCATCGCTCACCGGTTCTTTATACCGGAACACCGCGGTGCATTTTTCAAAAAACTGCACCTCCGGCAAAGGTTCTTCCGCCTCCGGAAGTTCGGACAGCAGACAGCTATCACAGGCAGGGAAATCGGAGGTCTCCATGATTTTCCCGCAGAACATACATTTGGGCGGAAACAGCAGATCCAGAAGCACCCTTCCCCATTCAGTCATGGGCATGCTCCTGCTGCAGCCGCAGCTTCAGGCCGCTGTACCGGCGGGTCTGCCGGTCATTGGCAACCATGGCGGCCACGACCTCTTCATTGCCCACAAGGATCAGTAGATCCCGGGCGCGCGTGATGGCAGTATACAGCACGCTTCTGGTCAGCAGATACCGGGAACCGGGCCAAGCCGTCAGAATCACCGCCCGATACTCGCTGCCCTGACTCTTATGCACCGTCATGGCGTAGGCGGGCTCCAGCTCCGACAGCATGGCAAAATCATACTTTGCCTCCCGATCATCAAAGACCACACTCACCGTCTCTTCCTGCAGATCGATCTGCGTGATTTTCCCGATATCGCCATTGAAAATGCCGGCGCCGGATCCAAGACCGTCCTGCCGCTTCCACAGGATATCGTAATTATTCCGGATCTGCATGACACGGTCGCCTTCCCGGAAGGAGTAATCGCCGTATTTTTTCTCCCGTTTTCCCGGTGCGGGAGGATTGAGCACAGCCTGCAGCTGCACATTCAGATTTCTTGTACCTGCTTCGTTTTTCCTTGTGGGCGATAGCACCTGTATATCCGCAGGATCAATTCCCATGTTTTTGGGCAAACGCTGGCTGCAGAGCTCCTGAATGGTGCGAACCACATCCTCTGTGGAACGCCGCTTCATAAAGAAGAAATCCCTGTTTTTCACCGACAGCTCCGGCAGCTCTCCGTGGTTCACCGCATGGGCATTCATAACGATCAGGCTCTCCTGTGCCTGCCGGAAGATCTCCGTCAGACGAACCATGGGAACCACACCGCTGCGGATCAGATCGGAGAACAGGTTACCCGGGCCCACAGACGGCAGCTGATCCGGGTCTCCCACCAGAATTAACCGACATCGCTTGGGCAATGCCCGAAGCAGGGACTGCATCAGCAGAATATCCACCATGGACGTCTCATCCACAATGACCGCATCGGTTTTCAGCGGCGTTTCCTCATCATGGAAGAAGCACATGGCACCGGTCTCCGGATCATACTGCGCTTCCAGCAAACGATGGATAGTAGAAGCAGCGCGGCCCGTACACTCACTGAGCCGCTTGGCGGCGCGACCGGTAGGCGCCGCCAGAAGGGTATCCAGCTTTATGCTGTCAAACAACGCCAGAATACCCGCCATGGTGGTGGTCTTGCCGGTACCAGGGCCGCCGGTGACGATCATCACCCGGTTTTCCGCAGCCATTCGCATGGCCCCCACCTGCTGATCTGCGTATCTGATCGATGCCCGATCTTGTACATTTTCGAGAAGCTTCTCCAACTGGTCATTGGACTTGGGCGGATTTGCCGCCATGGAACAGATGCGGGAGGTTATATAGCACTCCGCTTCATATAATTCCGGAATATAACAGGCCTCCAGACCGGCAACCGTATCCATTTCCAGCTGGCCGTTTTCTGTCAGCCGCAGGATTCCAGCGTCAATGATGGTTTCTTCCAGATCCAGCAGCGTCGCCGTAGCGGCAGCCAGCTTATTACGGGGAATAAACGTATGACCACCGGACTGATTAAATGTCAGTTCAAAAAGGATGCCCGCTTCCACACGGCGCTCATTATCCCCTTCCGTGCCCAGCTCCAGCGCAAAAGCATCCACCATGGAAAAATCCGCACCGAAATAGGGCTGGGTCAGCATATAGGGATCGTCCTCCAGTGCATCCACCGCCAGCTCCCCATAGACCCGGTACAGCCGCATGGCAAGCTCTGCAGGAAGATGATGGGCAGAGAGAAACTCAATCAGGCGGCGCATACCCACCTGTCGCTTGAAGCTCTCGGACATTTCCTTTGCTTTGGACAGGGAGATTCCCTGCACCTGAGATAATGTTTTTGGATCATTTTCCAGCACATCCAGACTGCGGTCACCAAAGGCTGCCACAATGCGCTGCGCCGTCACCGCGCCGATGCCCTTTACCGCCCGGGAGGACAGATAGGCAAGGATCTCATCCCGGCTTTCCGGCATAAGACGCTCCAGAATCTCCGCTTCAAACTGACGTCCGTAGGAGGCATGGGAGATCCATCGTCCGGTAATGGCCAGACGCTCCCCTACCACAGTCATGGGAATCGTTCCCACCACCGTAACCATCTCTCCATCCTGCGAGCGCAGCTTCAGAACGGTGTATCCGTTTTCCTGATTTTGAAAGACAATAGCAGCTACCGTTCCGTAGAGCACTTCCAAATCCATCGCAAATTACCCCAATTTAAACATTCTATCTTATCATACAACAAACCGGCGAGGATTTCAAATAAAATCCCCGCCGGTTCCATGAAAAATATCCGGTAAATCCCCGGTGTACATCTGTACCCATTCATATCGGACGCAAAGCCGTTCCGCGATCTGCATCCCCCGCACCGTCAGACCACAATCCGCAATCAAAAACCTGCCGCCGGTTTTTCTGCCTTCCCGGAGCCAGTTGTAACCTCTGACCTTCTGCTCCAGCCATTTTCCGTCTCCGAAGGCCATGCAGACCGTGACCATGTTCTCTCCAAACACCGGAACCAGCAACAGACCCATCAGGCACCAGAGCAGCAGCGCCGTTCCCAGTGCTGCCAGAAACACCATGACATATTCCACGCAATCCCCTCCTGCACCATGCTATGCAGAAGCCGTCATGTTTGTTCCAGTCCCAGAAGATACCGTTTTATGTCCTGTCCCGAAGAAAACCCGGTCAGGCTGCCGTCCTTTCCGATCACCCGATGGCAGGGCACCGCAACCAGACAAGGGTTCTTCCCCACCGCCTGTCCCACAGCACGAACAGCCTTAGATCTGCCAATCCTTGCTGCCAATTCCCCGTAGGAAACGGTTGTACCGTAGGCAATATTCTGCAATGCCGACCAGACCTCCTTCTGAAAATCCGTACCGGTCAATTCCACAGGAAGATCAAAGGTCTGCCTTTCGCCGCGGAAGTATGCCTGCAGCTGCATTGCCGCATTTCGCGTGACTTCGTTTTCTTCATACTGCATCTCGGGATTTTCGGGTTTGATCCCTGTCACAGCCCGTTCATTTCCCCGGATCGCCCATGTGCGCCCATCGGCGCAGATAAAACTTATGTAAACCTTATCCATGGCTCTGTCTTCGGCGGCAGCTGCTGAAATTCCATTCGTTCTCCCGTAACAGGATGTGGGAACGCCAACCGGTATGACCACAGGCCAAAGCCGCTGCTCTCTCCATTTCCTCCGTATTTTCTATCCTCGTACAGCGGCAACCCGCGGCTGGCGAACTGTACCCGGATCTGATGGGTACGGCCCGTATACAGCCGAACCTGCACCAACGACTGAGAAACGCTTGTTTTTTGAATCACATAGTCCAGCTTTGCATCCTTCACACCCTTGCGGCTGCGCTTGACCACATAGGTCTTGTTCTTCTGCTTATCATGAAACAGCAGATCCTCCAGTGTTCCCTCCGGTGCATCGGGAATCCCGTTCAGTACCGCAAGATACTCTTTTCCCAGCAGGTTCTCCTGCACCGCCTTACTCAGAGCAGCAGCGGCCTTCTGCGTTCTGGCATAGACCATCACGCCGCCCACTTCTCTGTCCAGACGGTGTACCGTATAGATTTCTTCGGAACCCAGTGTCTTTCGCAGCTGCTCCGGAACACCCGCCTCGCCAACATCCTGTGAGAGGAGGCCTGCCGGCTTCACACAGACCACAATATGCGCATCAGAAAACAAAATCACCATGGCGTTTATCCTTTAATCGTTTTCTCCATGGTAGCATAGCTTCCGCCGCTGCGCAAGGGTGGTTGCATTTTTCGATTTTCTCATTATAATAGATAATAGCAGAAACAGGAAATAAACGGAGAAGAGATATGAAGAAAATCGATTTTAAAAACTGGGGCTTGCTCCGGATCTTTCTGGCTTATTTCAAACCCCACCGAAAGCTGTTCGTGTTGGATATGTGCTGTGCTTTGTTTGTGGCAATCGTGGATCTCACTTACCCGCTGGTGTCCCGCCACGCCATGTACACCATGCTGCCGGAAAAAGCCTTCCACAGTTTTTTCGTGCTGATGGCCGTAGTGATCATCGCCTATGCCGTAAGGGCGCTGTTGTACTATGTGATCACCAGATGGGGCCACACCTTCGGCATCCGCGTGGAGGCCGATATCCGCAGCGACCTGTTCCGTCACTTACAGACGCTGGGTTATGACTATTTCAACACCCACCGAACCGGTGAGCTCATGAGCCGTCTGACCTCTGATCTGTTTGAGATCACAGAGCTGGCCCACCATGGACCGGAGGATCTTCTGATCTCCTTTGCTACCATCGTCGGCGCGCTGATCGTCATGTTCTATGTAGAGTGGCGGCTGGCACTGGTAGTTGCCATCATGATTCCCGTGCTGGTGCTCATCCTGATTGCGCGCCGTCGCCACCTTTCCGCCTGTTCCAAGAACATGAAAGCCAAGATTGCTGTGATCAACACAGAGATCGAATCTTCGCTTTCCGGCATGAAAACCGCAAAGGCCTTTGCCAACGAAGCCAGAGAATACGAAAAATTTCAAGGTGGCAACGAACATTTCAAGCAGGCAAAAGGCCTGTTTCACCGGGAAATGGGCATCTATTTCGGCCTGATGGAGTTTTTCCTTGCTATTCTCTCCGTTCTGGTTATCTCCGTGGGCGGATGGCTGATCATGTCCGAACAGATGAATTACATCGATCTCATCACCTTCAGCCTCTATGTCACATCTTTTGTAACGCCCATCCGCAAGCTGATCAATTTTGCCGAGCAGTTTGCTGTGGGCTACGCCGGCCTGAGCCGTTTTCTGGATATCATGCGGACCGATCCCGATCTGACCGATCCCGCCAAACCCAAAACGCTGGAAAACGTCCGCGGCGAAATTGCTGTGCATCATGTGGACTTCGCCTACGAAGGCGATCTGGATGTGCTGCACAATGTCTCTCTTACCGTGCAGCCGGGCGAGACCATCGCCATCGTAGGCCCTTCCGGCGGGGGCAAAACTACATTATGTCAACTTATCCCCCGCTTTTACGATGTACAGGCAGGCTCCATTTCCATTGATGGCATCGATGTCCGTCAGATACGGCAGCAAGAGCTGCGGCGCAACATCGGCATCGTGCAGCAGGATGTGTTCCTGTTTGCTGATACAGTTTACGAGAATATACGTTATGGTAAACTAAATGCCACAAAGGAAGAAATCGAACAAGCAGCCAAAAAAGCAGAAATCTATGATGATATCATGTCCATGCCCAACGGCTTTGACACCTATGTGGGCGAGCGCGGCACCCTGCTCTCCGGCGGACAGAAGCAGCGCATCGCCATTGCCCGGATCTTTCTGAAAAACCCTCCCATTCTGATTTTGGACGAGGCCACTTCAGCACTGGATACCATCACCGAGTCCAAAATTCAGAACGCTTTCGATCAGCTGGCCAAGGGCCGCACCACTCTGATCATTGCCCATCGGCTTTCCACCATCCGCAATGCCACCCGTATTCTGGTTATCGGTGACGGTATCATTCAGGAACAGGGCACCCACGAAGCCCTTATGGCACAGAATGGCATCTACGCCAACCTGTACAACACCCAGACCAGACTCCACGGCTGATCTTTTTTCTTGCCTTTCTCACTTTTTATGATATTATTTCAGCTTGGAAAGAAGGCGTAACCATGAAAGTTGCGGATATTCACGCCCATGTTTTCCCAGACAACCTGGCGCGTCACGTTGCAGACAGTTTTACAGTTTACTATGAGACACAAATGTCTCATGTTCCCTATCTGCATACCTATCTGGACGAGATCAACTCTGATGTCTTCTGTGCCGGTATGATTTCCAGTTCCGCCACCAAACCGGAGCAAGTCTCATCCATCAACACATTTATTTCCCGTTGTATCGATTCTTCCCCCAAGCTTTTGGGTCTGGGCAGTCTGTTCCCCACTATGGAAGGCTGGGAGGAAGAACTGGAACGCATTCCCGCTCTGGGCCTGCGGGGCCTGAAGATCCATCCGGATTTTCAGCAGATCGATATGGATGAACCCAAAGCGATCCCCATGTACCGGGCCATTGCCAAAACGGGGTTGCCCGTTCTATTCCATGTGGGAGACCCATCGAAAGATTACTCCTCTCCCAAGCGTCTTATCAATCTTATGCGTCATGTGCCGGATCTGATCGTCATTGCAGCACATTTCGGCGGCTGGTGCGTCTGGCAGATGTCCCGGGCCCTCCAGTTTCCGGAGAATATCTATTTTGACTGCTCCAGCACCCTGATGTATCTCGGCAAGGAGAAAGGGCAGGATCTGATGGAACGGCTCGGCCCGGAACGTTTCCTGTTTGGATCAGATTTCCCCTACTGGACGCCGCAGACGGAACTGGAGCGATTTATGGAGCTGGATCTGGATGACAGCATCAGAGCCAAAATCCTCTACGGAAACTTTGAAACACTATTTTTGAAGCAGGAGTGAGCCTATGATTGACCATAAAGGCCACCGGGATCGCCTCAGAAAACGATTTCTGACCCACGGACTTGATGTACTGCAGGACCATGAAGTTTTGGAACTGCTGTTGTTTTACGCGCTTCCCCGGAAAGACACGAACGAGCTTGCCAGAAAACTGCTGAACCATTTCGGCAGCATTTCCGCAGTTCTGGAGGCACCGCTCACAGAGCTGAAGGAAGTCGGCGGAATTGGTGACAATGCAGCAGTATTGCTGCATCTGATTACACCTCTCTCCCGCCGGTATCAGCTTTCCAGAAACGAAAAGGGCATTTGCCTGCCCACCACGCAGGCCTGCGGTGATTACTTACTGCCCTATTTCTTCGGTGCCACAGAAGAGATGGTATATATCCTCTGCATGGATGCCAAGTGCAAGGTTCTGACCTGCCGGCTGCTGCACAGCGGCAGTGTCAACTCCGCATCAGTTCCCCTGCGCAAGGCCGCAGAGGTCGCTCTGAGCTGCAATGCCAGTTCCGTTGTTCTGGCCCACAACCACCCCAGCGGTCTGGCTCTGCCCTCCAGAGCAGATGAAGATACCACCGTTCAGCTCAAAACCACACTGGAAGCACTGGATATCAAACTCATTGACCACATCATTGTGGCGGAAAACGATTTTGTCTCCATGGCCGATAACGGCATGCTTTGAGACTTGACAAACCAGAACTCTGTCCCTATAATACACATGAACCGCAACAACCGAACACAGGGGCGCTGGACGCAGTCCGGCTGAGATTGGAAGGAAATGCCCTTCCGGGTCCCTTTAACCTGATCCGGGTAATGCCGGCGTAGGAAGCTGTTTCTGGGCAACATATGCATGCTTTCGTACCGCACTACCGTTTGGATGGTGCGGTATTTTTATTTTCAGGAGGTTCCGTATGAACACCCAAAGCAAATCCCATCAGGCTGTCCGCAGCCTATGCGAAGGCGCAATCTTGATCGCCCTCGCGGAAATCCTCAGCTTTATCCCTCTGTACAAGCTGCCCTGGGGCGGCGCCATTGATCTGGCCATGGTTCCCATCTTCGTGTTCTGCGCACGTTGGGGCTTCGGTCCCGGTCTTCTTGTCAGTGCCGCACATGCTATCCTGCAGACCCTGTTCGAGGGCGGCATCGCCATCGGCTGGCAGAGCATCATCGGTGATTTCCTGCTGGCGTATCTGGTACTTGGTATCGCCGGTTGTTTCTGGAAAATGAAAAATGGCTATTTCGTCGGCGTTTTTGTCGGCTGCCTTGTCCGTTTTCTGGTGCATTATGTGGTCGGCGCCACCATTTGGGCAGAATATATGCCGGAAACCTTCTTCGGTATGACTATGACCACCCCCTGGTTCTATTCCGCGTTGTACAACGGCGCCTATATGCTGCCGGATACCATCATTCTGCTGGCGGTGTATTTCCTGCTTTGCAAGACGCCTCTGAATGCCTATTTCCGGGGCAGCGATTTGCAAAAATAAGATATGCCCGGTTCGCCACCTTGGCGAACCGGGTTTTTGTCGGGCGATTCTGGCCCTGCGAAAATGCTACGCACCGGGGGAGGGTTCACGGCAGATTACTGTCTCTGTATTGGAAAAATATCCACCCGGGGCGCACAAAAGACATCCCCC
>JAZSCX010000120.1:0-31393 GCA_045530865.1 Candidatus Avilachnospira sp. | reverse complement strand
GCGAAGGGTGCCGCAGTGTCCGATGTAACCACAGGTGGAGCATGTTTTGTGGCCCTTTTCTCTGCAGCATTTGGCGAGGTCACAGCTTCCGCCATACTGGCTGCCGGGCCCGGCCTGACAGCCCGGACAGGTCAGCGTATCTTTTTGTCTGCAATCTGAACAATCTTTTCCGCAATAGGTCTCTGACATCATAATACCCTCCTTATCTTTATATTTTATGTGCGCTTCTATTATACCAGTTGACAGATATGAACACAATAGGACGGCCTTCGTTTTTCACCATTTTTTAATAATTGACGATTTCGAAGCACTGGTCAGATATCAAAAGCCGAAAACATTTCGGAAACGAAACGTTTTCGGCTTTTTGCTATGCAGTTACCTGTTGCAGCAGGGCAGTGCAGCCGATCAGGACGTCCTTCCAGGTGGCCTCGAAGTCGCCGGTGTACCATGGATCGGCAACGTCCCGATGGATGCCGGCATGATCCAGCAGGAGAGAGACCTTGCCTTCAGGGTCACTGCCGATGATCCGATCCAGCAGACGGAGATTGGAGCGGTCCATGCAGACCAAATAATCGTAGTTTGCATAGTCGGCAGTTGTAACCTGACGGGCGGTCTTCCCGTCGCAGCGGATGCCGTGCTCGGCCAGTTTTCTTCTGGCAGGGGGATAGACCGGGTTGCCCAGCTCCTCCCGGCTGACGGCGGCTGATGCAATCTCAAACCGGTGTTCCAAACCGGCTTTCTTAACCAGATCTTTCATAATGAACTCTGCTATGGGACTGCGACAGATATTGCCGTGGCACAAAAACAGGATTTTTACCATATTTATACCTCTTTATAAGCCTTCAAAGTTCGGAAAACGCCGAGTTTGCTGGCGTAAGAACTTTTCGGGTTTTCGTGACTCTACGTAATTCTCCGCCCGTTTCCGCGTTTTTGGTGTGAAACCGGCGTGGGTTCTCTCAGCCCAGCCTCCGCAGCCGGGCGGCTTGGGGCAGCTGGATGTCCGTGAAGCTGCGCACCTTTGCCATGGCCGCCTCAGCCTTGGCATATTCCGTGTGGGTGTAGACGTTCAGGGTCACCGACACATCCGAGTGGCCCATCAGGTACTGCAAGCTCTTCAGATCCATCCCGGCGTTGGCCATGTTGGTGCAGAAGGTGTGGCGAAATACGTGGGGGCTGATCTTGGGCAGGGGGATCACATGGGTGTCGTTGTACTTTTCCCAGATCCGGCGGACCACGTGCTCGATGTGCAGGGCCACCTTGGGACTGCCGTTCTGATCCAGCAGCAGGAAGCCCGTGTAGCCGTCCACCATCCATTCCTTCCGGGGCCTGGGGCGGTTGGCCAGGATGTTGTGCAGACTTCGCATCACGTCGTCATCCATGGGAATGAAGCGGCAGCCGGCTTCGGTCTTGGTTTTCTCCACATACCGCTTGCAGCTGCGGTCCCAGACCAGCTGATGGTCCACCCGGATCCGGCGGTTCTCGAAGTCCAGATCGCTGATGGTCAGGCCGCAGAACTCGCTGACCCGCATTCCGGTGCCCAGCAGCACGATGATCTCGTCCAGGTACTTGCGGCAGTAGTCGTCCTGGGCAACAAAATCCAGGAACTGCTTCTGCTGCCTTTCCGTCAGTGCCGCCCGCCTGACCGTGTTGTTGGGCAGGAAGTCCAGACGGAAATCGAAGGGATTGCGCCGGATGATCTCCTCGGTGAAGGCCATCTGGAAGGCGGGCCGCAGCACACCCCGGACGGATGCGATGGTGTTCCAGGAATAGCCGTCATCGAAGAGCCGGATGAGCCATTCCTTGGCGTCGCTGACCCGGAGGTCCCGGATGATCCGGTCGCCGAAGTCGTACTTGTGAAGGACCCCCAGCACGAAGCGGTAGCCCGTCTGGGTGTTGTAGCGGACGTTGCGCTTCTGCCTGACGTAGCGCTCCACCAGATCGATGACCGTGATGTTTCCCTTAGTCAGGTCGATGCCCATGGCGGCGCAGATCAGCAGCTCCGCTTCCTTCTTCCGAAGCTCCTCCACGCTGGTGCACTCCTCCATGCCCAGGGTTTTGCAGGCATTCAGCTCGTCCACCTTCCGGCGGAGCTCCTCCAGGGTGGGGGCATAGATGCTGTGGCGGACATGATCCTTGTCCGTGTAGCGGTAGTCGTAGGTGCCGTCCTTGCGCTGACCCTCTCCCGTTCTCAGGAGACGGCCCTTGCTGTCCTTGCGTTTTGCTGTGTTGTTTTTTCTCGGCATAGTTGCTCCTTTCTGAAAATGCGCCGAAAGGAGCCTCAATATGACAGGAGTATTGTATCACACCGGAGCCCCTTTTGCTATACGGGAATGTGACTTTCCTGCATTTTCAGATGGAATAGGCCCTTTCCAGGTAGGCATCCAGCCGCCGGCGCTTGATCAGCCGCTTGGTGCCCACCCACAGTACGAAGGGGCAGGACTCCTCGTTGCTGATTTCCCGGAGTTTGTTGATGCCAATGCCGGAATAGGCCGCCGCCTCCTCCAGGGTCAAATTGCTTTTCTCCCAGATGGGAACTTCTCGTTTCATTTGTACCTCCTCTCTGGTGCGCAGCAGGTTACATCAGCTGCTGCTGTTCTTCATACGCATATTCCTCATCCAGACCGGCGAGGAATTCGTTGAATTCTTCTTCCTCCTCGATTTGCTGATCTTCATCGGGTTTCTGAGTGAGGGATTGATTATTATTTGTAAATGTTTCTATGGCTCCTATCGCCAGTCCCAGCACTGCGCCCACATTGTCGGCAGCCTGCTGGGCTTCGTACTTGCGCTTCTGCTCTTCCGGATCGTCGGAATCGTCATCCTCCGTCAGCCGACCAAGAGCAGACACAGCCCGGATACCAGCCCCGACAGCACCGCCGAGGCCGAGATTGTGATCCACATAAGCCGGTTTCTTTTCGTCTGCTGCGTTTCGTACTCTTCCTTGATTGCGTTCACGGCGTTGGTGTGCTCCTTGGACATGGAGGTAGAAATACTCTCTTTCGCGCTCCCAACCTGTTTTTTCAGTTCCCCGAATTCTTTCAGAATCTCCCGCTTCGCTACTTCCAGATCGGCCTTCAACTGCACCTCCTGATGCTGCAACCCCTCCTGGGTTGCGAGCATCGAAATCTTCCTGTACAGGGTGGGCTGGAACTGCACTGCGTTCTCCAGCAGCGTCTTCCCGCTCTCCACCCATTCCTTGGGTGCTGCGTAGACGATGGGCTGGTAGGGAACCTCCTCCAGCACCGCCATAGCTTCCCCGTTCATTCTCACCAGATCCTCCATAAACGAATCCAGCGAGGATTTGCTTTCGTTGTTCAAACTCATGTTCAAGATTCTCCTTTAAGTATTTGTCATAGTGTAATTTGTTGCACCGGCACTTCATCCCGTTGGGACAGGTGTAGGTGATATATTTCCGTTCATCGCTCCACCAGACTTCGTACCCCCGCCGCTGCATCTGCTGGATGAAATCCTCCCGGTTCACACTGGTTTTCATGGCATTTCCAATGTCGAACATGAGCTTCAGTTTCCAGCTCTGCAATTTCTTGGCTGCCCGGTATTCCCGGTTGCTCATCTTTCGTCCGCCCCGCTTATAGGTGGGCAGAACGGTGAGTTTGTGTTCCATGCAGATCTCGTCGCTGACCTGCCGGAGTTGCCGCAGGGTGGTGGGGGTCTGGCGGAGCTTCGTCCCTGTTTCAAAGCTGACGGAGTTGATCAGAAAGTGGGTATGGACATGCTGGGCATCGCAGTGGGTGGTCACCTGCACTTCATGCCCCGGCCAGGCTTTGGCGGCAAACTCCAGACCGATGGTGTGTGCCTGCTCGTAGCTGATGTTCTCGTTGGGAGAAAAGGACTGAACGTATTGGTAGAAATTGATGCCGTCCAGCTTGTTGTAGGCGGTCTTGGTGGCGAGAAATTCTGTGAAGGAATTGGCGCCGTTGCAGTTCAGCCCGGTCACATAACGGACACCGGTTTTCGGATCAGTGGTCTTGTCCTCCCGCTGGCAGTACCGCATCACCGCCTTCATTGCGCTGACGTGCTGTTTGGTTTCCTTGATGTAGGTTACAGTTGCCAACCCTTACCTCCGATGCGGATCAGCTCCTCATAGAGCCGGGACTGCCAGTCAATCACTTCGCTGAAATTGTAGGACTTGAAGGCTCCCACATTGATCTTGGTGGTGATCTGGTTCAGGTTGTTGCCGATCCGCTTTAGTTCCGTCAGGGCAGGCTTCAGATCCTCAGCTACGTAAATTTGCGTACTCAATGCCGATGTCACAAGGTAGTCCGACAGGCTCATATCCGCCTGTTTGGCTTTTCGCAGGATGGCGTCTTTTTCACCGGGAGTTACCCGGATGGTCAGGGTTACGTTTCGTTTTCGGTTTTCAGGCATAGGATTCCTCCCTTGGTAAATGCTTAAAAGTGGGTCTGGGCTTCCGCCCGGTTCTCCCCTTCAGGGGCAGGGGGTGCGGCAGGCGGACAGCCGGGCGCTCTGCTTGCCCCGTCGTCGGAGCGACGGGTACATCGCTCCATTTCCCCTCGTCGGGATAATTCCGCCTGTATCCGTGCTCCTCCTCTCCCCATAAAGTCCGATTGACTTTATGGGGGCCCCGTTCATGTGATCTGGGTGTCTTGACGCCTACGGGCGGGTTTTCAATTTTTACGGCATAAGTTTTAGAGTTCCTTTGAAAAACCCGCCAAACTGGGGCTAACCTCGGCTTTTTCCTCTGGGGTGAGGTTACTACCCTACCTCGCTTCAAAAAGTCCACAAATCGCTCGCTACGGCTCCAACAGTGGGTCACAGTTGCTTTCTGTGGGTAGATGTCAAGGATGCAACAATGCAATGACTCCCGGGTGCAGTCTTCTTATTGGGTGCAAGTTTGCAATCTTAAAGGATGTAGCCGGTACACTCTGCAATGTTGCATCCTTCAAGCCTCCATGCTCCAGCACCAGTGATTTCCGCTCCTGCGGGTCCGGATGCCGGGAATTTTCTTCTTCGCTGCATTCACAGTGCGTGCGCCGATCCCACGTTCCTGAGCTTTCTTGAAAATCTCTTCACTGGGAACTTCGTCACCCTCAGCCAGAAGCTCCAGGATCAGATCCTCTGCGGTTGCTACCTTAGATTCCGGGGATATACCACACAGCAGACCATCGGCAGATACATCCTCGTAACCATCCAGCCACCGGAACCCCTCTTCATCTCCCAGCCCAAATGCCAGGGACTTTCCATTGGGAGACAGGGAAGATTTATCGTGTACCATAATCCGCACATTGGGATCATTCCGCAAACTCCCCACCAGCAGAACACTCCGGGCCACCGCACGGAAATCAATAGACCCAAGTCCGCGATACTTACTGCTGATGCCTTTTGCCTTGTTCAGGTGTCCGGTCAGGACGATGGCACAGCCGGTGCGTTCAGCCACAGCACCGATCTGGCGCAGTACATCCCGAACTTCGTTTGCACGGTTCATATCCACCTCACTGTCCAGATACCCCTGTACCGGGTCCAGGATCATCAACCGGGCGTTGGCTTCACAAATCGCTTCCTCAATGCGGTTATCGATCAGTGTCAGAGCTTTCTTATCCTCTTTCACATACCATATCCGGCTTTGATCCGCTCCTGCTTCCATCAGCCGGGGCTTGATGGTGTCGCCCAGACCATCTTCGGCAGATTGGTAGATCACATTGAAGGGTTCCAGCGGTTCCATACCGGGTAGCGGTTCTCCCGTAGAACAGGCCGCCGCCAACCGCAGAGCCAGTGTGGTCTTACCCTCACCGGGATCACCTTGGATAATCGCAATTTTCCCAAAGGGTATGTACGGTTCCCAGAGCCACTGTACCTGCTGCAGCTCCACCTGATCCATCGTTCCCAGTTCCAGTTCAACTTCTGTTGCAGAAATTTCGCACACCTCCTTTCCCTCTCGACATTCTTCAACATGGGCGTAACCTCCTTTCGTGATAAACTCTATCAAAGGGATTTTGGGAAGTACATCAGAAAGTGAACTTTCGCAAAATCACAAAAGTTCCATTACAGACAAAGGAGGAAAGACTATGCGGGAAGGACTATATGTAACTTTAGGAAAGAAGGGAATCATAAAAAAGCACCTCTCCACAATCTTTGGAGAGGTACAGCTGGACGACATTTCTATCGGTGAGGAGTTGATTCAGTTTTCAGAAAAGGTCATCCCGTTCAACATTGAGAAAGACCCACAGTGGCTTTGGGACAAGGTAGAGCAGATTGAAACTAACCCACGACTCTATATGGATTTCCAAGAGGTTTTCAAAACCTATCTCATTGCGATGACCGAACATGATCCGCTTCATGCTGCACTGTGCCGGACAAAACTGGAGGACGAAGTACCACCACCTTCACGGGATCCCATCGTGCTGAAAGAAAACACTATGACGTCCATCTCCTGTTTGACCGCTGCAAACACAGCACAGATCCTTACCAACCATGTGCTGAACAATCTCTGCCTTGGAAAACCGATCCGGGCAAAGACCAGGCATCCGTATCTTTACCAGTCCCAGGTGACTACCGTATTCACACTGGAAGAGGAATTGGAAACACAGTACTTATTCCGCTCGGAAGACACATATTATTATTTCTTACTTCAGCACTTTCTTGCATCCAAGCCCAATGTGGCTCGGTGCGAGTTTTGTGGCCGGGTGTTCCTGCCCAAGACAAGGAAGAAAACAAAATACTGCTACCGGATAGTGCGAAACGGAAAGCCCTGCAGCGAGGTTGCCCCGCAGCTGAGTCACCGGGAGCGGGCAGCGGCTATCCGGGTAGTTGCTGAGTACAACAGAATAAAGGATATGCTTCTGCACAGACTTGACCGCATTACTCCGGATAAGAAACCATCCCCTATCGATCTGACACGTTCAGAATACTACCAGTGGTGGGATAAGGCTACCGATGCCAAAGACCGCTACCTGGCAGGCGAACTGTCAGAGGAGGAAGCGATGGCTATCATCTATGTACCCACAAAGGACGAATTGCTTGACCAAATTTCGTCAGAACTGACACTTGAAACTGCTGCCACGTAGAGTTAACATCACCCAAACCTTAAAAGGAAGGTGATGTTATGAAACATTTCTTAGAAACCTTGAAAGCCCACATTGAGCAACACCCACCCAACTACGGTGACGGCGAGTCTGTGCTGACCATGCTCTACGAGTGCCACAACGAGAACAATCCCTACGACAATGAGCAGATTAAAGCAGACTTCAATGAACTGTACCAGCAGATGAACGGCATGGAGTTACGGGAGATGGACAGAATCATATACCCGGTCTGCAAACTTTGCCGGGACCATGAAAAGGCTGGATTTATCGAGGGGATAAAGATTGGAATGGCGCTTGCACAGGAATTTACTGGGTAATATATGTAACGACTCGTACCTGGTGGTACGAGTCGTTACATATTATAGTCCAAGCCGCACCACCCCCACGGGGAGAGTTTCCGTTGTCTTGGCAAACATCGGATTGTGATAGAAATCCCGCTTGTTATGGAGGACGATAAGACCCAATAAAACGGTTTGCAATTCCCGGGAATTGCAATATAATGTTTTGTAGATCATCGCAATCAGGAAAATGTGTATTTCGTGTTCAACCGAGAAATTAAGCGGGAATCTGGCAAGAGCAAAAAGCACAGGGTGCAACAATACAAGGAGTTTTACATGGCAGCGAAGCAAGATATCGTGCTGATTTGTGCCGATTGTGGGCAAGAATTTAAGTTTACACTTGGAGAGCAGTGGTTCTACATAAGTAAAAATCTGACACCACCCAGGCGTTGCAGGACATGCCGGGATAAGCGAAAGCAGGCGGCCAAATTAAAGCAGCAGGCAATGGATGCGCGGGATCTGGATGCGCTCCGCAAGAAATTCGGGGAGATCGTATCGGATGACATTTCCTGCGATGCGGCAAGCACACTTTATATTATCGGCAACGGGTTTGACCTTATGCACGATGTTCCATCCTCCTATTGGCATTTCCGGAATTCCATTGGCAGAAACAACCCGCTCCGTTATGCGCTGGACAAATATCTGAACGTCAAGGAATGGTGGTCTGATTTTGAAGAGGCGCTGGCACATTTAAACGTCGGTAAAATGCGTAACGACCTTACCGTAGATATGTGGCTGGATGTGTTTGATGCTTATAGCCCAGAGGCCGAGGCGTCCGATTTCTTTATGGCAGCGGAAACCGTCATGGAGCCGGCAAATATCATCACACGGGAGCTTCCGCGCAGGTTCCGTATGTGGGTCGAGGGTCTGTCCGTCCCCACCAGTGCGCGACCGCTGAAGGATCTCGTTGTCGATGGAAAAGTTCTATGCTTCAACTACACTGAGTTTATCGAAGAGCTTTATGGCGTATCCCACGGAAAAGTATGCTATATTCATGGCTGCCGCAAAAAGCAGAAGGGACATCCGAAAGAAGAACTCATTCTGGGCCACCGCCCGGTATGGGAATACGATGGGGAACGATCCCCCAAAGCGGTCAAGCACTTACATACGGGCAAAAAAGGCGCATTGCTGGATGCGGCTTACGATACCACCATAAATTATCTGAACTGGTACGACGAAGCTATCACGAAAGACTGTGCTTCCATCATTCAAAATCATCAAAGCTTTTTTGATTCCCTGCAATCCATCAAGCAAATCATTGTTATTGGTCACTCTATGGCCCCTGTCGATTGGGATTATTTTATGGAAGTCCATCGCCATTGTCCGGATGCGGACTGGTATATTGGCTATCACGGAGTAAATGATCTGAAGAATTGCGAAAAGTTATCGGCTAAGCTGGGTATTGATCCAAGAAGAATTGCCATTTTCAAAACCTGAACCCCATCTGATCCTCCAAAAGCAATACCCGCCGGATGGCCCTGAAAAGAGGCTGCCCGGCGGGGATTTTTGTTATACTGCGCACAAAGACATGCGCATAATTCCTCAAAGCATATCGTTCAGCATTGCCAGAACATCCGCTCCGGCAATGTTTCGTAATCACACCATGTGCCCTCTACACGGCTTGGCGTATTGGTGTATGGAGACAGAAGCCGATTAAGGTCCAGAACATTCTCAAATACTTCTTTGTAATATGCCTTACCCACATCCGTTCGCAACAACTCAGTGGGAATATATTGGACTCGGCCAACCCACTCATCTTCATGGCCTTCATTTTGAAAATAGAATTTTTCAAAACCGCTGACCGTCACCAGCATACTGTTTGCCATACTCGTTTGATATGTGGTTCCTGCAAAATGTGTCAGAACACCCTGCAGCAAAACATTATACACCACGCTCATCCGCAGTTCTGTCATTGGATGTGTGTTTGGATTGCCGCGATGCATCCCTACTGACCACTCATCCCAAAACGCTTCCTTGAGATAGCAGCGGAGGCTCAGATATGCCGCAATCGCCATGAATGCAACATTATCCGCAAACACAACTCCCGGATTCTTACCATTACTTTGAACGACAATTTGTTTTTTGCCAATAAACTTCTCTGAATCAAACAAAATTTCCAGCAGCCAGGTTGCCGCGGTAATATCTGCATGAAGCTCCATTGCCTGGGAAACCTCCCGTGGCACCGGCGTACCGTTTAATTTCATAAATTGTTTATATCGGAGATGCCCGTTCTTTACATGAGCATATTCATGAAGGATGATAAACCACAGGGCCATTCTGGAGACAAACTCCTCGACATTAACCTTGCAGCCTGCGAAGAAACGAAAAAACGGAAGATCATATATCGATTGTTTGTAGCGATGATATGTAACCTTCCGTTGCTCTTTCATCATGCGTATTTTATCATCGGACCATGGCTTTCCGAAGATCTCTTCAATGTATAGCTGGAGACGTGCGACTTCTTTCGCATCGATATATATCTTGAAAAAACCGTCAGGAGATATCTCAGAGTAGCTGCCGGTATCTTCTTCGTCACCTTCATATTCAACTATTTCCACAAATGGCAAAGAGGAGTCTTTCTGCATTAGATGTTCCAGGCACTCAAAAGCCTCCATTTCGAGAGCTCCGGCACCTTTGAAGCGAGGCCCTAACATCTTACGCTTTCGATCCAATCCGGCAAAGCGAAGATCGTTTCTTTCTCGTAGCTCTAAATGACCGTCAAAAATCATTTGTGTTCTTCCTTAGAATCCTTTCTTCAGCAGGTTCTTAATTTTGCATGTACCCCAAAAGGAGACTTTCGCAAGCGTGAACCAAACCTTATTACTGCCATCAATGCTGGTGCACTCTTTAAAAGAGATACCACACTGGCGGACAATCTCGTTGATTTTTGCCTTTGCAATGGATCGCTGCTCTTCGGAAAGGTGAATCAAAGACATCTGCCCGGCATAGATGCAGCTTCCGAAGAGGTTCAATCTCGCCTGTTGGCTCAGTTTTGGGAATTCGGAATCTATGTACTGTTGCCTTTGCAGCTTTGCTTCCAGAGCATCCAGCCGCTTCAGGGAGTAGGTTTCGCCCATAATGCTGCCAGGACGCTGGAAGTAAAAGTAGAGAACATCAGAGATTTTAGCAACCTTTTTTGCGTCCCCAAACACCTGGTAGGTCCAGAACTCATCCTCGTTGGTCTTGCCTTTCGGAAACATGATATCCGCAATCACTTCACGACGATAGAGTTTGTTCCACACATGCTGATGAAAAGCGCCATCGTGAATCAACTGCTCCAGCGCATCAGATGTTTCGTATACTTCCGGCAGTCCGCACACAACAGCAGGAACTTCGTCTGCGCCGTGGGTCCTGAGAATGCCGCACTCGCAGATATCCGCGCCGGTCTCCTGCATGGCTTCCAGCATCTGTTCCAGATACTCCGGTGCGACCCAGTCATCGCTGTCAACGAAGGCAATATACTCGCCCTGGGCAATTTTCGATCCGGCATTTCTGGCATCGGAGAGCCCGCCGTTGGCCTTGTGAATCACTTTCACGCGGGCATCCATAGCGGCATATTCGTCACAAATCGCGCCGCAATTATCCGGCGAACCGTCGTCCACCAGGATCAGTTCAAAATCGGCACAGGTCTGCCCCAGCAGGGAATCCACACAGCGCCGCAGATAAGGTTCTACATTGTAGATGGGCACTATGATGCTGATATTCGTTTTCTTTCTGCACATAGATTTCACCTGCCCCATACAGCGCTCTTAATTTTCTCAATCAATATGTTGCCAGAGTAAAATCGTCTATCCGGAATCGAATCCCCAATCTGTCCATCTTTGGAATACTCCGGAAAGCAAACAGAATCCTCCGTAAATTCCGGATGTGCGGTGAACAGAATCTTGGGATATTTAATCCTCTTCCACTGTTCATAGACATCCTCGTCAAATCCGTCCCGATCCGTTCCGATGACGAAGATCTTATCCCAGTTGATTCGTGCTTTTCGCTTTTCCCAAGATTCTTTTGCCTCCTTGCAGGTTTCGTAGTGCATGAAGTGGATTTCCACATCATCCAGCATGCCGATGGGATATTCCTCGCCCCAGCGGATCACCAACTCCTGCTCCATGTAGTAACGAAGATTCAGGACCATCTTCACAAACCCTGGTTCAGGAATGAATGCGTTGATCGTCGGAGAAAGAAACTGCAATCCCAGATCGTGGTACAGGATTCCGCCGATACAGTTCTGCGAGATGAAGGAGACGCCGTCTACGTTGACACCGTTGATAGCACTTGCAATTCTTCTTTGCTTCTGAGAACGCTGCAACCGCCCCTCTATACGGGGAACAAATTGACTTGCTGTCCGAAGATGCGCTGCAAGTCGCTCTTTGGCGAACTGCGGCAGTTGCTCTCGATAATAGGAAGCTGCCTTTCCATCGCCCATGATCCGCTCGATGGCTTCCAACTTCTCCTGCTTGGAGTGACTGCGATTTCTGACGATATGGTAGATGTAGTTCCATTTGCTTTGCGCAATCATTGCATTCTTGCGAGCCTCAGCTTCAGGGCCGACAATTCTTGCCAGTTGCTCCATTCGGCTAAATTCGGGCTGATTATCTATGAAGCCGAATTTGCTCATCAGGGATGCATTGTTCCACCGAATATAGTAGTACAGAGGCTCATTCAGAACGACACACTTTTTGATTTGCGCGGCTTCCAGATAATCCAGAACAAACTGAAAATCCTCACCCATGCTTTGCGATTCGTCGAAGCGGATATGATGCTGCTCAATCAGATCCCGGCGGAAAATCTTGTTCCAGAGCTGCTGGAGCAGCACATGTTCAAAAAGAGAAAAAGCATCCGCTATACTAACAATTTCTACTTCTTCGGTTCCATAAGCGGAAACATTGCGAGAATCGGTAACATGATTGATATGTGTATATCCGCAAATGGATAAAGCATCCTTGGACTGTATTGCACTGTTTAGCAGAGTTGATGCGTATCTGCTGGAAGTCCAGTCATCACTATCAACAAACAGAATGTAAGGTGCTGTGGCTACTTCCAATCCGTGGTTGCGGGTAAAGGATACACCTCTATTGCTCTCGTTCTGATAGCACCGGACATTTGACTGCTCATTGGCAAGTGCGTTACAAAGATCCCAGCTATCGTCCTGAGAACAATCATCAATCAAAATTATTTCCAGGTTTCGTTCTTCCCCATAGCATAACGCTTCCACGCACTTGCGAAGCGTCTTCTTGGCGTTATATACAGGGATGATCACACTTGCAGAATACATAATCTATTTCACCTTTAATTCCCTTGCCGGGACACCGACGAGGGTAACTACATCATTAGGGTTTGACTTCACCACAACAGCGTTTGCACCGACAACAACGCCATCCCCTAAGGTTACACCGCCAATTACGCAGGCACCAAACCCTAAATCCAAGCTGTCACCAATAATTGGAGCAAGGTCGACATTTCCTTTGTTGCCAATGCAGTTATTTCCATGAAGCCTGCAATTTGCGCCAATACGGGCAGCTTCATTAACGATGATATTTCCGTGGTGGTAAATCGTCAAACCGGGACCGAAGCAATTCTTGGGAATCTTAAACCCAAGCTTGTTACCCAACAGATTCTTTTTGCGGAAGTAGTACAAATACAGAATCTTGCCCAGACAATCCTGTCTGACGTTAAAAAAATACTCTTCTTTTCTGAGGAAACGAAGATATCGGGCAATCAGGTAAGCAGGGTCCTGAATAAACCATAAAATCAGCCGATCCCGCCTGGAATACTGATGATAGAAAGACATATCCTCGGTGATATATCTTTTTAAATCTGCTTTGCTTTCTATCATAAAAACTCCTTTATTTCAGCCTGACAGCCGGAACGCCGCCCATAACGGAACCGGGCTCCACATTTTTCACCACAACCGCATTGGCACCAATAACCGCACCATCGCTGACAGTAATATCACCCAGCACCTTGGCCCCACAGGTAATCATTACGTTGTTACCGATTGTGGGGCAGCCCCGGCTGTTGTAGCCGATAGTGACCTGCTGGTTGATCCAGCAATTCTCACCAATGGACTTTGCGGCGATCATTGTGGCGAAGCCATGCTGAATGAACAGCCCGCCGCCAATCTCAGGTGTTTCAATGAACAGCGTGTCCATGGGTCGGTACCAAAACGCGATCCAGTAACGGAATAGCCGCCGGTGGCTGTTGCGGTAGATGAACAGATTCCGGAACTCTTTCTTGCTCCACAAAAGCTGTGCCAAAATCGCAGTTTTGGAGCCTTCAAGATGACAGATCTCTTGCCAACGCGTCAAATCCTTTATAAACTTGTCATCATTCCAGTTGACCCACGGAAGAACCATGAGCAAGCGGAGTATCTGTAAAATGGATCTGATTTTCCTCATAAGTATCCTCAATCAAAATACTGTACATTAGCAGTATCTTCTTTGCTGGGCGATGCTTGTTTTACCATGCCACACCAAAGCTGTAGAAGTGCAGGCCATAGCCGAACATCGATAGGTGTGTGATTCTTCTCACTGAAATAAGCCCGCAACTGCTGCTTAACCATAGCATTACTTTCCTTCGTTGATAGTGGGTCACGGGAAAGAATGACCATCATCTCCACGAAGTGGCGATCAAATATCTGGCGAAGCTCCGGGAAGCGGGCAATTACATTCACCCTGCGTTTGCTCAGATAATCGACTCTGTCTTTGACAATCTGTTTTCCGGATTCCGGCGAATACATGACGCTGGATCGACGCTTCCGATAGTTATAGACAACGAAATTGTCGCGAACTATTTTCCGGGCATTCATAATTCCACGATAGGTGAAGTATTCATCATCTATCTTGTGCCCTTCTTCAAAGGAGATGCCGTCGAACAGGGATCGGACATAAAGCTTGTCCCAGAGTAGGCCACAGGTCCAGTCCTTTGTAAACTGCTCCAGATACTGAACGCAGGTAAACTCTGTTTGTTCTCCCTCAACTACATGCGAAACAGTTTTGTCCGGGAAAACATCGCAGAAGGCGCACTGGAACACATCTGCTTTGGTGTCTTCAAGTTGTGCAACCATGTGAGCATAAGCATCCGGCTCCAGATAGTCATCACTGTCTACAAAACTCAGATACTTGCCCGTGGCAACACGAAGTCCTGCATTTTTAGCTGCTGCAGCTCCGCCGTTTTTTTGGTGGATTACAACGATACGAGAATCCCTTTCGGCGTATTCATCACAAATAGCACCGGAAGAATCTGTCGAACCGTCATCGATGAGAATAACCTGCAGGTTAGAGTAACTCTGTGACAGAACACTGTCCAGACATTGGGGCAGATATGCGGTAACGTTATAGATTGGAATGATAACTGAAATGCGATTACTCATAGTCAAGATATTTATCAAACTGTAAAAATTGTTTCTCGGCCCTTGCAATATATTCTTCTGAAATATACATTTTCCTTTCTGCGAGTATCTCTTTGGGATTAAGCGTTTTTATTTGTTCTATCTCACAATAATGATCAATTCCGGTTTCGGATAGAACCTGCCGCAGTTTTTCATTATAAGAAATGCAAAAGAATGGTTTATGTAATTTCATCGCCAGCACCATAGCATGAAATCTTGTTGCTATGACGTAATTCGCAGCGGTAAACAAATCTAAGATTTCGGAAAGATTATTTCTGTAATACCAACACTGTGTTTTTTTCTGTACCCATTCCGGAAGTTGCTCATAAATTCTGCTAATAGCAGCAGGATCCTTTTCCAGTTCACAAAAAGAAACCATTACAGGCGTTTTGTTTTGTGTAACACACTCTTCGCAAATATCAACAATTAGTCGATCATAGTCTTCCACATACTGGGACAGAGCGGGTCTGCTAAGCAGATCAATTACCGATATCACAACATAATTATTGTCACAAAGCGCATATGTGCGCAAATCATAATTGAACACAACATCCGGAGCATATTGAGTATTACTTAGATTCGAAAATTTCTCATAGGAGGTTGTATCCCGGAAAGAGACACCGCCACATAAGGAAAAATAGTCCTCAAATGCTCTGGTAAATTCATCACGCTCTTCACCGAAATTAGCACCTATGATAAACAAAGGAGGTTGTTGCAGTTTCTTTTTTTCGCGATGAATACGTTCGTCTATGGACTCTCCGGGGCGAGGTATGAATAAAGAACCTCCAATGTAGACGGAGCAAGAACATCGCTGCTCGTATCGACGAAACAACCAGTCGAAAAAGAAGTTCTCTCTTTTGTGAAAGGTGATAATATTCAGAATGTGATTTAGACGCCCATACCTTTCATAGAGTTGTTCTCTGTCGATGAAATTAGGATAGGCAATCAGACGTTCATTTCGAATGGGCGCTGCTGAATCACAATAAAATAACAAATTGGGATACCGACGCAGCAAGACCTCAACCATCAAGTCATCGCCCAGATTATGATAGAGATAGGCATATAAACGAATCATCTTCATAAACAGGCCCTCATACTACAATGTCAATATCAGGAAAACTAATATATCCCCATGCCCGCGGTTTCCATACCATCAAGGTGTCATTATCCGGATTACTCAACTCTTTTCTAAAAGAAAAAGCATCACCAACCACATCATGAATCACTTCGTTGCCAAAATGATCAACCTCGTAAATGACTATTCTGCCAAAGTACAACCCAGTAGCCAGAAGTGAATAATCCAACGTGTATGTTGTAGTGTTTTTGCCGATGACTGCAGTGAATTTTTTGCTCGAGGCGGACATGCCCAATACATTATGATTACTATCAAAAATTACTACTCTTACGGACAACTCGTCAAAATTACATATGGAATCAAATGTTAGCTTGATATTTAGTTTGTTGCCATTATACAATACTTCGTCTTCCATATTCAGAAGCTCAAGAATCTGCATATGAATCTTATTGTCTCCATATGATTCTCGTGGAGTATCTCCCAAATGATTTATCGGCGAATACTCTCTATTAGCCCCCAAATAGACCCGAATAGCTTCCTCCACATCTCCCTCAAACACGACCTTACCCTTATCCAGCACCACGCATCTGTCGCAGAGCTGGCGGATGGTATTCATATTATGGGAAACGTAGAGGACGGTACGGCCTTCCTTTTTGGCAGCGTCCCGCATTTTGTCCAGGCACTTCTTCTGGAAGGCCATGTCGCCCACCGCCAGGACTTCGTCCATGATCATAATCTCGGAATCCAGATGGGCCGCCACGGAGAAGGCGAGCTTCACGTACATACCGGAGGAATAGCGCTTGACAGGGGTGTCGATGAACTCCCGGACCTCGGAAAACTCGATAATGTCCTCCATCTTGGCGTCGATCTCCGCCTTGGTCATGCCCAGGATGGCGCCGTTCATGTACACGTTCTCCCGGCCGGTCATTTCACCGTTGAAGCCGGTGCCCACCTCCAGCATGGAGG
This sequence comes from Candidatus Avilachnospira sp., assembly GCA_045530865.1. Classification (GTDB taxonomy): domain Bacteria; phylum Bacillota; class Clostridia; order Oscillospirales; family Oscillospiraceae; genus Avoscillospira. The sequence continues at coordinate 14,569 of JAZSCX010000120.1, read as the reverse complement.
CGATGCGGCCGTAGATGTCGATCTCGCCCTCGGTGGGAGCGGTGACCCGGCTCAGGAGCTTCAGCATGGTGCTCTTGCCCGCGCCGTTGCCGCCGATGATGCCCAGAGCCTCGCCCTTGTACACCGTCAGGTCGATGCCGTTCAGAGCCATGAAGGTCTGGCCCACCAGCCGCTGGTCGGTGCCGATCTTGGTATTGGGGTCTTCCTTGCCCCGGATCCGGGCCCACCAGCTCTGCAGGTCACCCTGGAGGGTGCCGCCGCCAATCTGGCCCAGCTTGTACATCTTCTTCACGCCGGAAAGCTGAATCGCAATTTCCTTGTTTTCCATTTTCAGCCCTCCTTACACAGTGTCCATGAAGGTCTTCTCGACCTTGTTGAAAATCATGATGCCGAACAGCACCACGGCGATGGTAATGCCCCAGCTCAATGCCAGATAGCCGGGCATGATGGTGCCCTGGCCCAGGATGGCATAGCGAAGCACCTCAACGGGGGCGGTGACGGGGTTGATCATCAGAATGGTCTTGACCAGACCGTCACCCAGCTGGCTCATGGGGTAGACGATGGGGGTGATGTACATCCACAGCTGCACGCCAAAGGTCACCAGGATTGCCAGATCCCGGTATTTGGTGGTCAGGCTGGAAATAATAATGCCGCAGCCCAGACCCAGCAGGCCAAGATGGAGCAGTTCCACCGGGATCAGCAGCCACGCGCCCCAGTTGGGGCTTACTTCACCGATGACCAGATAGTAAACCAGGAATCCCATGACCATCAGCATCTGGATGCCGAACTGGATCACAGAGGACAGCACATTGGACACCGGGATAGTCAGTCGGGGGAAATAGACCTTGCCGAAGACACCGGCGTTGGCGGTGAAAGTACTGGCATTCTTGGTTACGCAGCCGGAGAAGAAGATCCAGATGGCGTTGCTGCACATGTAGAACAGAATGCTGGGGATGCCATCGGTGCCGATGCCGGCAATGCCGCCGAAAACGAAGGCATAGATGATGGAGCTGATCAGCGGATTCAGAAACAGCCATGCAGGACCTAAGACCGTCTGCTTGTAGGTGACAGTGAAGTTCCGCTTGGTAAACAGCAGAATCAGGTCACGATACTGCCAGACTTCTTTTAGGTTGAGGTCAAGCATCCGGTGCTTGGAAGATATATGGGTGTGATACTTACTCATGTCTTCTCCAATGCATTGCAGTCAGTATTTTCTTTTTTACGGCGTAGAGCTTTTGCAACATCCAGTAAATTGCATATTTTTCAGAGGTCAGCAAACAAACTTGCCAAGCAGGTAACTCTTCCCAACCAAATAGATCCAACAGTTCTTTATATTCTTGGGAACAGATATTAGCTTTGTTTAGTTTCAGCTTCTTAATTAAAGAATGGTCTGTGGCATCCATGGTTTTGTCAGTTTCCATACACAGCACATGCCAGTAATGCTTTTGGAATTGATACAAGTATCTGTCTGAAATATAGGGTTTTCTTATTTGATACATCAATGTTTGGATTTGAAAATCATCTGTATGATAAGTACTGGTCAATGTCTGCACAGAATCATAGCGATAGTAATTATACAATTTTTCAGAAACCACACATATACTTTCGCAGAAATGAAAATATCGAAGATTAAACTCCACATCCTCGCCCCTCTTGTATGTTTCGTCAAAATAAATACAGCGATCTCTGATAATCGAACCTAAATAGATTTTATTATAGACAGAACCAGATAGGCCTTCTATAAATGATGTGTAATACTCAGATTTATCCAACACTTCAGTTCCAGCTGAATGTGAATATGTATCAAGTAAGACCCCGGATTCTGATAAAACGTTGATTTCGCAGGCAACCCAGCTATTTGGCGCTTGTTCAATAGCTTCCACCATCGTTTCGCACCAATTTGGTTCAACAGTGTCGTCACTGTCGCAAAACATAATGTACTTTCCAGTGCTGTGGGTAATTCCTGTATTGCGCGCAGAAGAAACTCCTGTGTTTTTTTGTCTATAGACACAGATTCGATTATCCAAGCATGTCACTTCCCTCAAAATAGAGTAACTTGAATCCGTAGATCCATCATCCACAAAAATAAACTCCAGGTTTTGATAAGTCTGCGCAAGCAGGGAATCGATGCACCGCTGCAAAAACTTCTCAACGTTGTATACCGGTATAATGACCGAAACTTTTGGATTTTCCATAAATACCTCAATTATGAGCAATAGGCTTCTTTTGCTGCGGCATCCCACTGTCCCCGCTGGGTCAGCAGGTACTCCAGGCTTTCCCGTACGGCACCGTGGCCGCCGGGAACAGATGCAACGTATTCACAAACTGCTTTTACTGCCTCTGCCGCATCTGTGGGACAGGCGCGGAAGCCCACAGCTTCCATGCACTGCAGATCGTTTAGGTCATCACCAATATAGCCGATCTCCTCCAGGGAAAGACCGCAGTCCTTCGCAAGTTCCAGGAGCGCAGGGTATTTTTTCTGTACCCCCTGGAGCAAATACTTGACTCCCAGTTCTTTGGCTCTGCGCTCTACCATGGGGCTGGCACGGCCTGTGATGATGGCAAATTCCAGACCTGCCTTTCGGGCGACCAGAATTCCCAGGCCGTCCTTCACGTCGAACCGTTTCATCTCATTGCCCTGAGAATCGTAGTAGATACCTCCGTCGGTCAAGGTACCATCCACATCCAGAACAATCAGTTTTATTTTGCTGTAGTCCATTTCCGAATCACTCCAATACAGCCTCAAATCGGCTGGGGGTAATAAAGGTTACCGGAGCAGAATTCTGCCGGGTCTCCAGATAATCTCTCAGCATTGCGCTGATCTCATCATTCAGCGCGGCAGGATTTTCCTTCACGTTTGCCAGTTCCAGATAAGAAGTCGCATAGTTTTCCTCGGAGCGGAAACCGTAGCCATCCAGACCCGCAATTGCAATGGATTCCACCTGCAGTAGATCCAACAGCCGCAGGAGCATGATCGTGGAGTTATCCAGATGCTCCCAACCGCACTTCACAAGCCGTGCGAAGGAGACAATGGATGTATGATCGTCGCCATCAGGCAGTACGTTGGAGGTGATGATCTTCTTGATGCCTGCAAACTCCGGCGCATTTCGCCAGTAACGGTACCGCCGCACATTGCTCATATACACAAAGTCGGCAGGAATTGTATCATGAAGGAAGTTTACGGTAATTGCAATGGCGTTATGGTCGCGGATATACTCTGTAATTTTATCGCAATAAGAGGAGGCGGTTTTGCCCGGTGCAATTACAACGACTGCTTTACCGGAAAGCGCACTGCGTAGTGCCTCCAGCACATTGGTGTCATCCACGTCGGACTGAAGATATTCCAGATACGTCTGCTCCAGCAGGTCATAATCATATCGCTTCCGGGGCTGGGCGCCGATCTTGTTCAGAATATAGCGAATATCCCTGGAGCGAATGGAATTCTTTTGGGTCAGGTATGCGATATTATTGACATGGGCGCTGTAGCATCCAGCGATGAAGTAGGGGGTGGAATATCCCCAGGTGCATCTTGCCCGGATGTTATCCATGTAACCGTCAATGATATCCAGCAAAGCATCCATATCATAGCTATAGCCAAGCTTGGCTACCATGTACTGGGCAATCAGCTCCGTAGGGGTGTTACCCGCACCGCGGCCCATGCCGGAAATAGTACCGTCCACAATCACCTGGCGCTTGCCAACGGCCATCCGCAGGAAGGACTGGGAGAGCGCATTGGACAGCTGCATGTTATTGTGGGAATGGAAACCGATTTTGATGCCGGATGCCAGGTTGTGGTCGATCAGGCTGTAAACATGCCGCAGGTCTTCCTCATACATGGAACCGAAGGTATCCACGATGGAGACGCAATAAGGCTCCAGTTGGTTGACCAGTGCGATCAGCTCCAGAAGCTCCGCATCGGTATAGCCCAGAATGTCCACAGGCTGAACGAATACCTTATAGCCCTTCTCCTTGATTTTGTAGCAGGCGGCAATGGCATCGTAACGCTCGTGCTTGAAGAAGCACTCCCGGACAGCATCAATGGAATCCTTCCGGCGATGATCCAGGTTCTCCACAGTAAAACGGCTGTAGTCCGCAAGAACCGTAAATTCGGAGACACCCTTGTCGGCAGGAACAAAGCGGGCAGCGTCCGCACTGTCGCGGAACACAGTCTTGCCTTCTCCGAAACCGTCATCCTGGAGAAAACCGATCTCAATATAGTCCATCCGGGCCTGCACCAAACCCCGGATGATACCGTGAATGGTGTTGTCGCCGAATTTCTTGTCGATCAGGTACGCTCCGTCCCGGAGCGTGCAATCAAGCAGTTGCGCGTTTCCCATAGTTAATTCTCTTTCTTTAAGATGCTCATGTAGATTGCGTTGGCAATCTGAAAGTCCTCAGGATAGTCGATATCCACACACTCCACGCCGGAAACTTCGCAGATATAAGGCTTCACACCGATCCGGCGGCGGAGGGTTTCGAAAGTGTTCCGATGGAACACATAGGCAGCGGACACCTCGTTGTAGTACACAGGCAGATCCTGGGTCCGGGGCACATTGGCAGCATCAAAATTCAAAGGCTCGCCATTGTGCCACATGAGCCGCTGGAGCTTTTCCCCAGTAAAGGCCGAGTCATATTCGCCGCTGCAAACCTTCTGGATGCATTCAGAGAAGCGTTCTGCCTTCACAAAGGGGGATGTGCAGTGGCAGACCATATACACATCTGCTTCCACCTGGGACATGAAGGTGCTGATAATGTCCTGGGGGGTTGCTTCCCGTGTATCCAGCCGCTCCGGGCGCTTCAGATAACTGACACCGGGTACCAGATAATCCTTGATTTCTTCTCTGCTGCAGAATACGTACAGTTCGTCAATTTCCGGAACCTGCACGAGAGTCTTCAAAAAGTGGGTAATCAGGGGCGTTCCATCGGAAAAGGGCATGGTGTTCTTTCCGGGCGCACGCTCATTATTCAGTTTAACAGGAACAAATGCTGCAACTTTCATTTTCTTTTGGCCTCCCATTTTGCAAACAGGTCATCTAGGCTTACTCGTTCGAATACTTCTAGTTTTCCGCCGCGGGTTGCATTCTTAATGACCCGGCCCTGGCCTTCAATTGCCACCTTTGCGGCATTAAAGCCAAGAAGGTTTGCATTCACATTAGGCATATCCGCCACCTCGCCGGGTTTCAGATATCCGGGAATAAAATAGTTGTTTTCTCCCTGGTATGCATAAGATGTACTATCAACCTTTTTCGTCACGGCATAGCTGAAGTCCACACCGATCAGATAGATCTCAGAGAAGCCCATATAGTAAGCAAACTGGATCATTTCGGTGGTGACACTGGCTGCGGGGCAGACACCCTTGGCGGCATCCAGACTAAATTTCCCCTCATGTTCGTAATCGAACTGAATGGTGTTATAGAATCTGCCGTTGTGGATCTGCCCACGGTACTGCTTGGGGAAGAACCGGCGGTCAGCAGGCACATCCGGCACATTGTCATCGTACTGCTTTACCAGCTTTTCGTCGGACATGAAGTAGTAGTCCGGACGCCAGGGCGTCTGGGGGAAAATCAGGTGAATGCGGTTACAGGCGAAGGTGGGAATACCCAGTTCATGGAGCCTGGTCAGATCCTCCACCTTCAAACTGGGACCGTTTCCGATCACAACGCAGGTTTGCCCCTTGTGGATGTCCTTCAGCGGACGAATGCCACGGTAAAGTTTCCAGTCATCCAGGGTTTTATCCCAGTTTTTCAGAGCATAGTACGACTTGCGTAATGCAATGTAGGGTTTGGTTTCTTTGATATTCATATTTATTCCTCGGAAGCGATCCGCTCACTTGCGAATAGCATTTTTCGTGCGCAGCATAAGTGCATAGATACCATAATACAGCTTGGGGAAGAGATTCCTCATGAGTCTCTCTGGCGCGGGCACGAGCTTCTGGTCGAACAATGCAGAAGGTTCGCATTCCATAGCATGCAATTCTGCATAGGAGAGGTTGCCGGCCACACACTCAGCGTGGATGTTATTTTGACAGTACCGAAATGATTTTGCTGCATACTTACGTTGAACTGATGATAAAGGCTGGCTGGAGAAATAATTCATTATGGATTTTCTGGCTTTGAGCCAGCAGGATATCTGCCATTTTCTATCCCTGCATCCCCTTGTAATGGATGTTGGATTGACGCGGTAGTAATACATTGGGCTATCAATATAGGTCACATCTGGCATATAGCAAAGATATTCACAATTCCATACAGAGTCTTCCAAATTGCCAATTTCTGCGTCGAAGCGAAGCTGTAATTTCTCAATTACTGAGCGGTCATACAGAATCCCTACAGCAAATAATCCGCCGCGATGTTTTATCAGATTATTAGAACGAACAACATGTTCGTCTTTGCTTTCGTCGGTTATTTGTTTTTCTGCTGTGAATCTAATTATCCCGCAGACAGGTAATGTGCCTTTGACTCTGTGATGCATCAGTTTTTCGACCAGTTGAGTGGATACATAATCATCTGCATCTACAAACAAAATAAAGTCGCCTGTTGCACAATCAATGCCGATATTCCGTGTTGCCGATACGCCTTCGTTATCCTTGTGAATCACCTTGATGCGGGGATCCTTCTTCGCCCAATTGTCCATAATTGTTGGAGAAGCATCTGGTGATCCGTCATCTACCAAGATAATTTCCAGACTTGTATATGTCTGATTCACCAGTGATGATATGCATTCATCCAGATATTTTTCAGCTTTGTATACCGGGACGATAATGCTGACTAGAATATTGTTATCCATCCTTACTTCCCGCCAATCTACTATATACATCACTAAGTTCTTTAACAGTTTCATTGATATCGAATCGCTTGAGCAGTTCTGCATCTATCATTGCGCTGGGTTTGCACTCAATCTGTCGGTGGATTTCTGCTGCCCACTCTTCCGCATTTTTTGCTAAAGAAATAAATGATACGCCACCGCAATCAATAATTTTAGGAACGTTATCTGAGACAAAACACCTTAATCCAGCAGCCTGTGCCTCTATAAGGACAAGCGGGGCACCTTCTAATTTTGATGGAAGCAAAAAATAGTCATTGTAAGCTAAAACCTCAGCTACATTATTTTGCGTTCCCACAAGTTGAATCCAATCAGAAATGCCCTTAGCTTCAATATGTCGTTCAATATTTCCTCGAAGTTCTCCATCTCCTACCCACGTAAACTTGAGGCAGGGGTAATATTTGCACAGGTGCGTTACAACGTCCAGCAAAAATAGCGGATTTTTCTGATCTGTCATTCTTGCCACGGTAACAAACCGAGGGCTCGCGTCTTTAAACTTATAGCGGTTCTTTAATTCGAGCAATTCAACATCAGAATATTCTTTTGCAAAACTTTTAATATCTATACCATTATACAAAACGTTGATGTTGCGGCCTTTGCCATAAAGAAACTCACCAGCTTCTTGAGAACATCCTACCAGCATATCTGCTTTAGAGAAACATTTTCTTAACAAGCCTCGATAAATCGCACGTAAAGTCTTTTTTAGTGGTGTTATGTTTTTGGTTCTATCTTCCGTTCCGTGTGCATGACAAATCACTTTATAGTGATGTTTTTTTCGTTCTGCTATGGCAACCATCGCAAAAATAGAATAGGTTTCCAAGGTGACGTAGCTTTGCATGACATGGACAATATCGTAATTGCCTTCATTTAGAATGCGCTTTATTTCTTTAACCTGATGCGCTATGCTGTATACAGAATAATGAATTACCTTGATATCTCTTTCGATTAACGCATCCTCATTTTGCTGTATGAAGTGTCCAGGAAGAGCAACATCAAAAGTGTACTTAGTACGATCAATGTTATCGAAAATATTTAGCATGTACTTTTCAATTCCGCCGTGGACCCAAAGCATGGTCATATAGAGAATTTTCGTCATTATCGATCACCATACCATCAGTGCTATACATCCCAATTAGGCGTCCGTACTTTATCATAAACTTCATATGCCAACTTATATAAAACTGGCACACAACGCATCAACGCAAAATTAATGCGCTGGCGAGGTGGAATGCTTGATCTGTTTTTCAAAATTAGTTCTATTTTCTTTGCCGAATCTTTACGATTTCGGCGGCTGTCTGTGCTTGAGTTCATCACATACCAACGATACAAACCAATTTGTGTATTCAAAACTCTTTCTTCAGCGGCTTGTTCAGCAGGAGTATCTCTGTATACCTGAAGCATTTTTTCTGCAGCAGCAACGCAGTCAGTCAGAATCTTGTGTTGCTTGGTTCCGGAGGTTGCGGAACCCTTTCTCTCATACATCAAATACTTACCTACATCCAGGTATACCAACTCATTGGCTTTAGCGAAACTCTCAGCATTCGCAAGAACATCTTCATTAATCGCTATTGAAGTGTCCAATCGAACAGCTTCGAAAAGGTGTGCACGGTAGACTTTGTTCCAAAGGCTACCTACAAATAATCTGCCGGACAGCAAACACTCAGCAGCTTCAAAGTTGTTCTGTCGCACCACTTTGCCAGTGCCATTTACATCCTTGACAGAACCATCCAGACAGATGCGTTTATATCCACAGTGGACAATGTCGATGCTTTCATCCGCAAAGTAGGGCAACAGGGTTTCATACATATCCGGTTCAATCGCATCATCACTGTCGACAAATGTGATTAGTTCGCCGGTAGCTGCGTCAATGCCGGTATTTCTTGCAGCAGAAGCACCGGCATTTTTTTGATGAATGACACGGACTCTTGTATCTTCACAAGCAAGTTTATCCAGAATTGTCCCGCTATCATCAGTTGAACCATCATTGACACAGATGATTTCAAGCTTGGTATGTGTCTGTGCTAAGATGCTGCGGATGCAACGCTCAACATAAGGAGCGCAGTTATATACCGGGACAACTACAGATATTTTCATGATTACTCCTTATAAACAGTGGGAAGCGCCAGGTATTCTGCAGTCTTGACATATTCCCAACCGTCTTCGATGGCCTGGAACACAAGCTGAACGTCTTCCTTGGTGTATCTGCCTCTGAAAAGATCGATATATGCCCACAATCTGAGCCAAACCATTCGGTATGAGAAGGCCAGTCTTGCCCATGCTTTTGCAAAGGTTGTTTTCTCGATGCGATAAATAAAACGGTGCCAGAAAATGATACGGTTAATGATTAAACAGCGCATAACAACCGGCTTGTTGTTTCTGGTGGATGTTTTCGCATCTTGATGCACATAGTGGGCATCCGCAACCACGACGGTACGAATTCCTCGCAGCCATGCCTTGTAGAACATGGTCTGATCCTCGTAGGCAGAATAGCCGTTCGCATCGATCCATTTTTCTTCTTCAAAGCCCACGCTTTTCAGCATGGCAATATCTGCATAGAAACAGGTTCCTGCCAGGGATTGAGATTCATAAAATCGTTTTTTTCCCGGCTGCAGATAACGGTTATATGAGTATCCCGCTGTTCTCAGCACAGAAACGTACCGATCTTTATGAAAGATCGTGGGAGCAGCGGCGCCGCTGAGTGTGTTTACAGCAGCGCGGATGCCTTTTTCAGGCAGAAAAGAATACAGCGGACCGGAAGAAAGTCCAGCAAGACCCAACGCGATGGGCTCGTGCAGTTTCTGCACAAAGTCTGCCCCAAAGGAAATGTCGTCATCAAGTATCAGTGCGTACGGCGATTTGCACTGCGCCACACCGTACATTCTCTGCGCAACCATTCCCTTGGGAGAGTAATAAAATGTTTCCCATCCCAACTTTTCGGTAGGTTCGTCATAACCTTCCGGAAGGACAACAATGACCTCCTTAGGCTGAGGAATGAGCGCAGATATAGAATTAAGCAAATTCTGATATTTTTCCCCCGCTTTACCGATTGTTCTGATAATTACGGAATACTCAATGGTCATTGTAAACTTCTCCTTAAATGGACAGTAAGTAGTTTTCTACTGCACACACAGTATTCTCTGTGCTGAACATTTTGCCGCGCTGGGCAGCTTTTTCTGTATAATGAGCCAGGACTTCCGGGTCATCCAAAACTCGCTTGATGCCCAGATAGAGGGCCTCCTCGTCGTTTCCTGTGACGATGCCCCACTCATCATTCTCTCCCAGCATTTCCTTCATGCCGGAGACCAGGGTGGTGACCACTGGTGTGCCAACGATCAAGGCCTCGGTTGCTGCAGTTGAGAAGCCCTCTGAGTGGCTTGCGCAGACAAATAAGTCGCATTTGGCTACATATTTGTAAGGGTTGGTCTGGTATCCCAGGAAGGTCACGCTATCCGTAGCACCGCAGTCCACAACGAGTTTTTCCAGTTCGGCCTTCTGAACGCCTTCACCGAGGATACATAGATGGGTATTGTAGCCCTCGTCAATCAACCGCTTCTGGATGCGGATCATGCGGTCGAAACCTTTGACAGGCACTACTTTTCCCACACCGCACCAACAGAAGGTATCTGTCGGCAACTCAGCATCTTCCTGAGCCAGGGCAAGGATTTCGTTGGTTTCGTTGGTATTGTACAGAACCTCTGTCCGGCCGCTATAGGGACAAATAGCCAGGAATGCATCCCGATTCGTCTCACTGACGAACACCATGGCATCCATCTTACCGTAGCACTGCGCTGCTTCTTCTGCGGAGCGGAAGCCGCGGGCAACATCGTCAGAGGATTTCATAGTGCAGTGGATCCAGGAAATCAGCTTGGTATCCTTATTCGGACAGCCGCTGATAATTCGGGAATCTGGACCCTCCAGATAGGCAATCTCAATGTCATAATGGTCCTTGATGAACCACTTGTGCAGCTGTTCCGGAGAAAACAGCTTCATAACGTGGCTGTTGCCGGGGAAGGGCTTATTGAAAACATTTTGGTATCGAATGTGTGGCTTTAGAAACTGCTCATTCACACCGCCGCCAAAGAGGGCCATGACAGTAATATCAAATTGTTCAGGATCCATGTTGTTGACCAGATTGACCAGTACCTTTTCGGCGCCGCCGTGGCCCAGATCATGGATCAAAAACAAAATCTTCTTCATACGAATTTCGCTTTCTTGCGTGGCGGATTACCATTTCAACCAGTTCTTTCATGGCAGCTTCAGTGCCGAAGGGTTCAATATCCAGCTGCGCCTGCGCTGTGATTTTCGTTCTCAGCGCGGCATCGCCGTGAAGCTGCAGTACATACTTGGCCATGGATTCGCAATCGTTGATATCCACAAGGAAACCATTCTGCTCGTGTTTGACGATCTCCAGATGGCCGCGGTTCCTGGTGGCAACCACCGGGATATCGCAGGCCATGGCTTCAATCAGGTTAAGACCGAGGCCTTCGGACTTGCTGGAAGCCACATAAACGTCGGCAAGATGCAAAAGCTGCGGCACATCGCTTCGCCAGCCCAGGAACAGAATATCCTTCTGAAGATCCTTGCTATCCACCAGCCTGCGCAGCTCGCCGTCATCATGCTCCGGACCAATCAGAACCAGCTTGGCATTGGGAACGGCCTTTCGGATGATCTCAAAGGCATTCACCAGCATGATCTGATTCTTGTTGTCGATGATCTCAGCCACATAGGCCAGCACAAAGTCATCCGGAGCAATGCCAAGCGCGTTCCGCTGCTCGACCCGTTCCTTGTCAGAAAGGACGGCATCCCGGAAACGCTGTAAATTGACACCCATGCTGTGACTTTTCTCAATAACAGGAATTTTCTTCAGATACTTTTTTGCCAGTTCCAGATCCAGATCATTGGTCACGATGATGGCATCGGTTTTCGGGGCCAGGAATTTTTCAAGGGGATATCCCATCGCCCAGCGGCTTAAGGATGCACCCGGGAAGAAGTGGATGCCATGGCACATATAGATGACTTTCAACCCATTCTTCCGGAAGGATGCGGCAGCTAAACGGGCAATCATTGCACCCACCACAGTACTGCAGGTAAGGAGGTCGTATTCATTCTTACGCAAGATGTCTCTCAAAGTCCTGACGCTCTTAAAAAGGCCCCCACGGAAGGGGTTTCTATCGCAGGGCAAGTCATAGGCAGTGTCACATTCGGGCACCGGAACATCCATCCGGCAGGCCACGTCCACCGTCCATCCGTTTGCGTGAAGACGGTCAATAAAGGGGATACAGAATTTTCGGATATGCTCTTTGGAAGCATTGGCAACGATGATTATCTTTTTCAAGGTATCTATCCTCCGAAAGGTAGATTTATTGACGCAGATGTCTCTTGTGCAACAGGTCGTAGAGCTTTTTAGGCAGCAGACCCACGATAATGGGCCGTAGGGCATAAATGGCGGTATAGAAAGGAAGTTTCAGCTCCTTGACCACCAGCAGGCGAACATAGGCTTCATTCAGCCGATAGCGGAATTTGCGGCGGCTGTAGGCATTGCGGTCGTCCCGCATCTGGTAGAGGGGCTTGGGAATGTTTCTTCCTTTGAAGCCGTTTGCGTACATCTTGAGCCACAGATGATAATCCTCTACACGAAGAAGCCTCTGATCCACAGAGTAACCATTTACAGCATCATAGGCTTCTTTGCGCACCATACAGGGGGCATGGCAGAAAGGGGATCCGTTGAGAAAATCCTTGTTTTCCGGGAACACCGGATGGCTGATCCTGCCCCAGATTCCGGTCTCGTCAAAGAATTCCATATCGGTGCTGACAATGGCGATATCCGGGTTTTCTTCCAGACAGCGAAGCTCTTCTTCAAAACGCTCGGGAGAGCAGACGTCGTCACCATCCATCCGGGCGATGTACTTGCCTTTTGCGTGCTCCAGGCAGCGGTTCAGGGTATAATTCAAGCCCATATTCCTCCCGTTACAGATGAGGATAAACTTGCCGGGATATTTGTCTGCGTATGCTTTTGCGATAGCATATGTATTGTCGCCGGAAGCATCGTCGCAGAGGATCCACTCCCAATCCGTAACAGTCTGGGCGAGGATGGATTCTATGGCTTCCGCTAAGGTGTCGGCACAGTTGTATATGCCGGAGATGATGGAAATGGTAGGTGTCATAAATACTTCTCCCGGTTAGGCACCAAACAATCTGGAAATGAAATCCCAAAGGCTCATAGCTTGGTACTGTGTTCCAAAGTCCAAATTGATCGCATTTGCATAAACGAAAAAGCCCATAAAGCAAACGCATGCGATAACTGTAATTAATCGGTAAGAGCGTGCATCAAATGTTTTTTCCAGCATAGTGGGCAGATAGCAGATCGTTCCAAGCTCAAAATAGTTTCCCATACGACCGAACATATTGGCGCCGGCCTGGGTACCCATAGTCATGAATGCCAAACTGATAATACTCATGTGAATGAGGGTGTTTGCCATCCCATTCGTATCATGTAATACCCATCTTCTAAAGATTAGACTTATTAAGGGAGGAACCGCATATACAGCAAGCCGGAAAATGTTAATTGTCGTGTCAGAAAACACCTCAAAATCAGCAAGTGTCTTTCCTAAATCGTTTGCTTGTTCCATAAACGCAGTAATGGTTTCTTCGAAGGTCATCATTACCGCTGCCACAACAGCAATAAACAGAAATGTGAATAAGCTCCAAGGCTTTGCTCTAAAGAAGGGAAGCACGGCAAACGCAAGTGCGTAGGTGTGAATAAGCATGGCAACGAATACGATTATATAGTAGCGCACCCACTGCTTCCGTTCCAGACAAGGAAAGGCCAGTGTTAGAATTGCCATAGCGACGATTTGCTTGATGGCTGCAAGGGAGAACACAAATGTTCCCAATGTGAAGTAGATAAATATGCTGAACGTAAAGTAGTGCGAATAGCGTTTGATAAATCGAATTAAGCAAATTTGTGAGAACAGAGAGGTTGTAAAAATCAGCAGATAGGGGTTATGAGTCCAGCTTTTCAGGAAGCTTTGATATCCGTAAAACAAGGGGTTCATGAATGGATTCAGATTCTTCGGGTTTGCGATCCATTCAGAAAATTCAGCACAGTTATTAAAGCCGGTAATATAGTTCCAGGTATCATTATAGCTCGTTCTCAATCCCGCAAAAAGGACGAGAATAGTAACCAGCAGGATATAGGCCCAATCGTGCCAGACGGTATAGCGGTAACCGGCGGCGATGGTGGCCCGGGTATTCTGTTCGGAGAGATAGGCCAAAACCAGAGCGGCGGCAAAAACCACAAGTAACTTCGTCATAAGCAAATTCCTGTTCTGAAAGTAAAGAGTATAGGAAGGCATATTAACCCTTTTAACTAATTAATTATAGTATATTTCAGCTCTTTTGTAAACCGCTATCGGGACGAAAAAACGGCAAATATTCTGCATTCGGAGAAATGTACGGACAGCGACGCCCCGAAGGTCAAACCTCCGGGGCGGTGCGTCATATGGGGCTCTTTCGGCGTAAAATGGACACATTGGCGTAAATGCGGTGTGAATTTCTCATTACAAAAGCCGGAAAACCGTTGCGGCTCTAAGGGAAATCGGCTGTGTTCACATATTGCCGTGGTAAACAAATAGGATTTTTACCATATCTATACCTTTTTGCAGGCCTTTATGTTTGTGAAAAATATTGTTTTCTCCGGATTTGAATTTCGCATTTGGTGCTAAACCTACATGTCCCGTCGCAAAAT
>JAZSCX010000010.1:0-21782 GCA_045530865.1 Candidatus Avilachnospira sp. | reverse complement strand
TCAAAATTAGTCGAAAAGAATATCCCTCGGATACTACGCTTGTGTATTTTCTCGGTATTGATTATATGGACAATGAGTGGCTTATCTTATCATTAGAAGATGGGATTGTTTATGAGTATTGCATTGATGTGAGTTAAAAGTAGATTTACTAATTCCAATTTGACAAAGGCGTGTGATTGTATGAAGAAGAAAGTGGAAATAGTTTTTCTCTACATTCTATTAGTTTTGTCGAGCATATTTCTTTTCCTTTTAATTCTTTCTGATTTCGGACTATTCTTTCCAAGTGATAATACGTTTGCAAGAGTTATGCAATATCTAACAACAATCATTCTCATAATCTTTTCTGTTGTTCAGTTGCATAGCAAAAAGAGGAACTGAATAGTACATACTGACCGAAAGGAGCAAGGTTGAAAGATACCTTGCTCTTTTTTTATTGGACATTCATAAAAAGGTCGATTATACAGACCAATACTTATCTCGGACAGAGACTTTAGAAAAAACAATAATTAATGCTTTCACAATGTCCCTAAATTGCAAAATAATACGGTAATATTATGAAAGATATTATGGAGAGGGAATATCCGTCATTTGGATAAACGTAGTAGAGTCACGGAGGATAACCATGAAAAAAGTATTGATGTTTGTTATTGTAATGCTCATGCTGTTTATCGGCTGCAGCGGCGAAGAACCTGTGTTGCCGGAAGAACCGAAAGAACCGGAAGTGCTGGAAATGCCGACACCCGTGGAGACCGTGACCTGCAAACAGGCGGTTCTGGACATTGCGGCACTTCTGGGACAGAACGAAGAGGCAGAGGACTATGTTACTTATGCCGATCAGCATGGGCTTACGACGTATATGTATGATGTGGACTGGAACGATCCCATCAGCTACAGGGATGCAGCGGCACTGCTGTATGCTGCGGCAGAGCATTATCTGGATCGGCTTCCCATGGCAGTTGTGACGGAAGCGCATCCGGAAATCGATGGGATAGACGACGATTCTGCGCGGTATATCCTGTTTATGTACCGTTGGGGTATTCTGTATGGAGATGCACCGGAGGATTGGTATGCAAGCATTTCACCGGATGGATTTTCCGAAATGCTGCTGCGGTTTACAACGCCGGAGCTGCGGCTGGAGCTGCTTCCGGATATGCTGACCCAGCTTTCGTGGAAGCTGGATGCGGTGTTTCCGTGTGCCTGTATGAGAGAGTATACGGAGGAAGAACTGCAGACCGCCAAAGAGGGGCTGTATACAGTGCTGGCTGAATGGGAAGGTCTGCAGCGGGCTCTGGAGTACTCTTACTGGATTTTGGAGAAGAATGACGGCATATTCTATCTGAATATGTTCACAGGCATGGAGGACGGCACGATCTCTTTTACCCGATGCACCTATGACCCTGCCACGGAGCAGGGTGAGATATCGGATCTCCGGACACCGGTGGGTTGGGAGACATACGGATCGGAGCGGGAGATGGTCTATGCCGTCTGCATGACGGAGGAGAAAAAGGAACTGCTGGAAGGCGGACTTGCGCACAAGCTTTTGCAGAAAGCACAAAGTAACGGCTGGGATCTGCGCGGTTACACGGTGGCCTATGCCATGCCGCGCTGGGAGGATCCGGGCATGGTTCTGATCTCCATGGAGGAAGGCGAGCTTTCTTCTGAGGCGTTTTGTCAGGTGGGCGGCCTTGCCATGCACTACAGTGACCAGATGGCGCACAGCTGGTATCAGCGGCTTTCTTCTGATTTCAGTGTTGGTCTGGATAAACTCCGGGCGGCGACAGAGGAAGTCCTGTCGGAAAATCTGCGGCAGAAAGCCATGGAAACAACATTCTGCTCCTGCATGGCACGGGCGTATGCCCAGTGGCGGGTGTATGGCGATGCAGAGTTCGTTCCTGTTGTGCGAGCAGTGTTTGCGGACTATGTGGCTGAGCACGGCAATCGCCTTGTGTTAAAATACGGTGATCTGCTGAAAAATACATATTGGCTGATCGACCGGGATCTGGAAGGAACCTATTATCTGCAGATCATCGGATTTGGGGAAGAAAGCGCCGAGCAGCGACTGATGCTGACTTATGATGGCAGTGACATAACGGTGTATGAGGGCCCCAAAACCCTGACAGGACTGGTATATTCTGTGTGCGCGGACAGCTGCACGGAAGATAACCGGAAAGCAGCAGAAGACCGGTATAACGATAGAGACCAGTATGATGAACAGTTTTACTGGAGACTGAGCGCCATAGAGGAAGGCGAGTGTGTTCTTACGAGGTTTGGTGTTCCGAGGACGTACGGTCATCCGAGTACTTTTGCCAGATGGGTAGAAGCGGAGTATCCTGCGTGGCACTGGGGGCAGCGATTGGATGAAGAATTGACTGTCACAGAAGACCGGACAGATGGTATGGCAACCATGCTGGATCAGGTGCTTGCCATGGACTTCAGCGTTCTGGAACTGGGAGAGGATGAGATTTTCCTGCTGGATTATCTGAAGGTGTCCCTGACCAATGAGAATGATCTGGGAAGATGGAATTTGCCTGCCGCGGTTTGTGGGCGCAGCGAAGAATTTGTTTGGGTCAGAAGCTCCATCCATAACTTTTTGAAAGAACTGGAACTGGATCCTGCAATGAAAGAGTGCTTTGCGAATATGGATCGCTGGACCTGGAAGGATCTGGGCGATAATAAGTATTCCATTTCCGGCGTAGATTCATCAGGCCGCAAATGGGAAGCATGGATGAAGACTGTTCATTTTGTGGATATGGAAGGATGGGTGACACCCAGCCGAAAGCACATGCTGGAACTGGCAGAAGCCGGAGATAACAGTGAGCTGATACCGGAGGAAACGCGGGACCGGTTTGTGACCTTTGCATTGCTGGATTCTTCGTTCAGCTATGATCTGGCTGGAAAAGGCGGTTCTGCCCACTGGATCTGGAGCATCACGGAGAATGGCAAGGTTCGGCTGGAAGTTCATTCGGTTCATGACGAAATAAAGAAATACAATAAGACGTACCAATATGATACGATTATTTTGGAAGAGGTAGACGGATCTGTCATCAATGAGGAGTACATATACGGACGATAAAGCGCCGGCGCGGAATAAATAACGGGAAAGGAAGACTGCTATGAAGAAACTGCTATTGTATATTATTGTTATGCTTCTGCTCTTTGCCGGCTGCAGCACTGAAGTGCCTGTTTTGCCGGAGCCTGAGGCGGAGCAGCCTGTACATACGGAGCAAGTGCCTGTCAAGGAGCAGCCACAGGTTGATGTGCCGGAAGAATTGGAGACACCGGAGGAACCGGATGTTCCCGAAGAACCCGAAATCCCTGAAGAACCGGAAGTGCCCGAGGAATCGGAAGAGCCGGAAGTTATCGAGACGGTGTCCTATGCAGATGCTGTTCGGGAAATTGCAGAGCTTCTGGGATATGAGGAAGAATCGGAGGACTATGCGGCCTATGCAGAACAGCACGGTCTTTCGATGTTTATGTATGATACGGGATGGGAAGATCCCATCAGCTACAGGGATGCGTCCGTCCTGCTGTATAATGCAGCGGAACACCATCAGGAGGAGCTTCCCATGGCGGTTGTGACGGAGGAAAGCCCGAAAATAAAAGGAATCCATGACGGGTCCGACCGGCATATCATGTATATGTACCATTGGGGTATTCTCTATGGGGATGCGCCAGAGAGCTGGTTTGACTGTATACCCGCAGAAAAATTCGACGAAATGCTGCAGCGGGCAAGGCTGCCGGAAGTGCGGATGGAACTGCTTCCGGATCAACTGACGCAGCTTTCACGGAAGCTGGCAAAAGTGGAGCATTGCGGGTGCGCAAAGACGCGTGCGTGGCCTACCGCCGGTGCCGCGTATACAATGCTTGCCGAGTGGGAGGGATTACCGCGGGCGTTGGAGTACTCTTTCTGGATTGCGGAATATCAGGATGGTATCCATTATCTGAACATGTTCACGGGCATGGAGGACGGTACGGTTGCATTTACCCGATGCTCTTATGATGCATCTACGAAGCAGGGAGAGATATCGGAAACGATAACACTTGCGCAGTATGATTTGTCCAGACCGGAGACAGGCATTCTCTACTCTGTCTGCATGACGGATGAGCAAAAGGAAATGTTTCAAAATGAACTTCTGGATGGTTACTTACAGCGGTTCTGCGACGAGGCAGAGAGGTATCCAAAAGGATTCTCTCCTTATCTGAACGGTTATTTGGCAGCGTATGCAGCGCCTTGGCAGGAAGATCCGGGGCTGATGCTGGTTGCCATGGACGAATATATGCTGCACTCCTATATATTCGGTGGGGGAGAATATGGCCAGATGGCCCATAGCTGGTATCATATTTATTCCATGGACATCAGTACGGGCCTGGATGCACTGCGGGCTGCTGCAGATAAACGCAAGGAACAACAGCGGCAGAAGGCCATGGAGGCGGCATTCTGCCCCTGTATGGCCCGGGAATTTGCCGAATGGCGGGTGTGCGGCGATTCGGAGCTTGTTCCCGTTGTGCGAACTGCGTTTGCAAACTATGTGACAGCGCATAGCGTTGACCTTGCAAAGGAATATGGTGACTTGCTGACGGATACCTATTGGTTGATTGATCAGGATTGGAATGGCAGGTATTATCTGCAGATCATCCAATTCAAGAAAACGTCTGCCGCGCAGATGGTGATGCTGGTCTATGACGGCAGCGCTGTAACGGTTCACGAGGGCACCAAAACCTTGACTGGGGTGGTGGAATCAGCCTGCATCGTCCGCTGCAGCAATGAAACCCGGGAGACCATGGCAGAGCGGCTCACACGTGCAGAAGAGAATTTGGACGAAAGTGAACGCCACTTCTTCACTCGGTTGAGTGCGCTTGAAAATGGGTCTTGTATCAACACAGATTTTGGTCCCGTTCATGTGTTTGCATTTTCTTATGAGCCAGCGGGAATGACTGGCGGCATGGAAATCAAAGACCTTGTAAAGCCGGAAAAGCGACTGGATGGAATGACGCACTGGATGGAGAAGATCTATTCAGTGGATTACAGCGAGTTAGGGTTTGGTAACGACAAGGATCTCGTGCTGGATTTCCTGACAGCGAATTTTACGGTTGAGAATGGCTTGGATTACTGGAATCTGCCTGTGCTCATCAGCGAGCATCGTGAGAACGCCTATCTTGCTAAAAATACACTGGAGTCTTTGCTGGAGGAACTGGAGAAGGATCCTGCAATGAAGGAACTTTTTATGCAGATGGAGCAGTGGAAAATCCATCCCCTGTCATGGGGATGCAGCTCTATTTCCGGAGCAGATTCCAACGGCCGGGAATGGGAGGCTGTTGTATATCCCGGAGTAGGTGTGGATATGGAAGGCTGGGTAACGCCCACGCGGAAAGCGGCGCGGGAACTGTCTGACAGCGGAGAGAACAGCGAGCTGGTACCGGAGGCGGTTCGGGAAGAGTTTGTGACCTTTGCGCTGCAGCTGTACTGGGATGGCTGCAAGCTGGCAGGAACGTCCGGCACTGCGCAATGGCTCTGGAGTGTTGCAGACGAGGATGTTGTCCGGTTGGAAGTGCGCCACTACTCGGGTGGTGTACAGGCATCCGAAGAAAAACGTCCGTATGAGATATTTGTTCTGGAAAAGAAAAACGGCACTGTCAGTGTGGTAGACCATATAAATCAGTGGGAAGAGCTTCCGGACGTATAACAAAACTCGACCCCGATCCGGGGTCGAGTTTTGCTGTATCTGGAACAAAAAGGAATGCAGAGCATTTTTTGCGAATACTGCAGCATAAAATGAGTGGAATGTTCAAAAAGTGTGGTGTACAATAGGGTAGAAGAGGAAAGGTGCAAGGGCACCTGCCTGATCGGGAAAAGACCGGACAGCGACTCGCTTCGCTCGCTGCATAGTTCGCCTTGGCCAATCAGCCTTCGCTTGCGCTCGGCTTCTTGGAGGCTCACGTATCGAACCTCCGGTTCTCGTCCGACCGCCACGAAAAAAACCGCAATGCCCAAAGGGCATCACGGTTTTCTGGTGCCGGTGACCGGACTCGAACCGGTACGCAGTTACCTGCAAGGGATTTTAAGTCCCTGGTGTCTACCATTCCACCACACCGGCAGGTGTATGGACATTTTAGCATTCTTTTCGGTCAACGTCAAGGAATTCCGTGGAGGATTTCCGCAGACGGCATGGATTTGTATTCTTTTCTCCATGGAAAGATGGAGAGCGGGGAGGATAAATTATGTCAACCAACATTCGTAAAACCGGATTTCTGAAGAACTACGGCTTGCTGATCGCCATGCTGGCAGCCATTGTGGCGGGCTGTATTCTGGGTGCGGTATGGCCCAACACCTATGATGCCGATGGCAATCTGCTTTCCGGCGCATCTGTGCTGAAGCCGTTGGGCACGCTGTTCATCAATATGATGTTCTGCGTGGTGGTTCCCATGGTGTTTGCCTCCATTGCCGGCGCTGTGGCCAATATGGGCAGCCGGAAGCGGGCAGGCAAGATCATGGGTGTGACCATTTCCACCTTTGTGATCACCGGTGCCATTGCCGCGGTCATCATGTTTGTGCTGATGAAGGTGTTCCCGCCGGTGCTGGTTCCGTGGGAGAATATTCCTGCGGAGGAAATGGGCGAGTATGCCACCTTCTCCCAGATGATCGTCAATTTCTTCACAGCTGAGGACTTCGTAGGTCTGTTGACTCGCCGTGCCATGCTGCCGCTGATCGTGTTTTCTCTGCTGTTTGGCTTTGCGGTCAATCTCAGCGGTGAACAGGGTAAGGGCATCGCCAAGTGGCTGGAAGGCCTGTCTGCCGTCATGATGAAATTTGTGCAGATCATCACCTACTATGCCCCCATTGCGTTCTTCGGCTTCTTTGCTGATCTGGTTGCTGTCTATGGCCCGCAGATCACTGCGGACTACGGCAGAGGCCTGCTGGTCTATTATCCGCTTTGCGCAATTTATGTCTTTACCGCATTTCCGATGTTCGCGTGGTTCGGCGGCGGCAAGCACGGTATCAAGACCATGTTCCGTCATATTCTGCGGCCCGCCATGGTTTCTCTGGGCACCTGCTCCTCTGTGGCAACGATCCCCACCAACATGGATGCGGCTGAGGATACGGGCATTTCCAAGGACGTTTCCGACATCGTCCTGCCTCTGGGTGCTACCATGCACATGGATGGCTCCTGCTTCTCCTGCGTGCTGAAGATCGCATTCCTGTATGGCGTGTTTGGTCAGGAATTCACATGGGGCATGCTGATCCCGGTCGTTCTGGTGGCGGTGCTGTCCTCTGTGGGTATGTCCGGCGTGCCCGGCGGCGGCTACATCGGCGAGTACATCATCTGCTCCATCTTCTTCCCCACCCAGATGGAACTGGCCTTCCCCATTCTGGTCACCATCGGCAATCTGGTGGATCCTCCTGCAACCATGATCAATGCAGCCGGAGACTATGTGGTTTCCTATATCGTGGCCCGCTTTGTGGATGGCAAGGATTGGCTGGAAAGGGCTCTGGCAAAGAAGAAATAAACAAGCTGCAAAAAATGACCGATGCTGTGCGGCATCGGTCATTTTTGCGGTTCAGCGGCTCAAAATCGGTGTGACCACCGGTTTTCCGTCCTGATCCAGCAGAGGAGTCAGACCGCCGGAGTAGCCGCTCTGGCGGTAGAGGTAGTTGACACCGGTCAACTTGTCTACCCAGATCTCGATGGATGACAGAGAACCCTGAGAGTAGACTTTTTCGAATCGGCTTGTTTTTTCCATAGGAAAGACCTCCTGAAACTGTTTTTGTATCATTCCAGAATAAAATCACTTTGTTTCTTTTTCCGCTTGTTCCGAAGCTGCTGGAAAAAGGCTTGCAGCAGCTCCAGACATTCCTGTTCCAAAATGCCGGTTGTGACCTCCGGCCTGTGGTTGAAGGGGAGGGAAAACAGATCCGTCACAGAGCCGCAGGCGCCGAAGCGGACGTCCTTGCTGCCGTAGACCACCCGGGGGATCCGGGCATTGATGATGGCGCCGGCACACATGGGACAGGGCTCCAGCGTCACATACAGGATGCACTGCCACAGCCGCCAGCCGCCAAGGGTCTCGCAGGCCTGCTGGATGGCTTCGATCTCGGCATGGGCCAGTGCGGATTTGCCCAGCTCCCTGCGGTTTCTGCCGCGTCCCACGATGCGGTTACCCAGTGTGATCACGCAGCCGACAGGGACCTCACCCTCTGCGGCAGCTTCCTTTGCCAGCGCCAGCGCTTCCCGCATCATCTGTTCGTCCATACAATCACCGCCTTTTAAGTATCATACAGAATATGGAGCAGAATAGCAATAAAAAAATCCCGGAGGATGTCCTCCGGGGTGAATGGGACGCGGATGAAAGGAATTGTGCCTCGTCCTTGGTGAAGCTGTAAACAGAGTATAGCAGAAAAAAACTGCAAAATCTGCCGTATTTTGTGGGCAGCTCATTAAAATTCGTGGGCGAAGCCCAATATTCATTGTCAATTATCCATTCGTCTGCTATAATTCCTGATAGAAATGCTAAGTGTGCAAAGGACGTTTCCTATGGAATATTTTGCTGGACAATATGATATCGCCGTCATCGGCGCCGGACATGCCGGTATCGAAGCGGCGCTGGCGGCTGCCCGTATGGGACTGCGAACGGTGATTTTTACCATCAATTTGGATGCGGTGGGCAATATGCCCTGCAATCCCGCCATCGGCGGCACCGGGAAGGGCCATCTGGTGCGGGAGCTTGATGCGCTGGGCGGCGAAATGGCGAAGGCCGCCGACCGCTGCTGCATCCAGTACCGGATGCTGAACCGAGGAAAGGGCCCTGCTGTCCATTCTTTGCGGGCGCAGGCTGACCGACGCAAGTATCAGGAAGATATGAAGCGGGTGCTGGAGCAGCAGGAAAATCTGGATCTGAAGCAGGCCATGATCACCGATATCCGGCTGGAAGAGGGGAAGGTCTCTGCTGTTGTCACCAGACTGGGTGCGGTGTATGCCGTCAAAGCCGCCATCATCTGCTCCGGTACCTATCTCAATGCCGCGGTCATCACCGGCGAGTGCGTGTACGAATCCGGCCCGGATGGTATGCACGCGGGACTGTATCTGACGGATCGCCTGTCTGCCATGGGCCTTTCCATGCGCCGGTTCAAGACCGGTACGCCGCCCCGGATCAATGCCCGCAGTGTGGATTTTTCCAAAATGGAGCTGCAGCCCGGCGATGAAGATCCGGCGCCCTTCTCCTTCCGGACCACGGAACCGCTGGAAAACCGGGCAGTCTGCTGGCTGACCTACACCAATGAACGCACCCATGAGATCATTAAGGCCAATTTCCACCGCAGCCCCCTGTTCAATGGGACCATCGAAAGTGTGGGACCCCGGTATTGTCCTTCCATCGAGACGAAAATTGACCGTTTCCCCGATAAGCCCCGCCATCAGCTGTTCATCGAGCCCACGGGTCTGGGGACGGACGAGCTGTATATTCAGGGCCTCAGTTCCAGCCTGCCGGAGGATGTACAGCTGGACATGATGCATACCATTGTGGGTTTGGAGCATGCGGAGATGATGCGCCCTGCCTATGCCATTGAATATGACTGCGTGGATCCCACGGAGCTGCTGCCTACTCTGGAGACGAAAAAAGTTCCCGGCCTGTACGGCGCGGGGCAGTTCAACGGCTCTTCCGGTTATGAAGAAGCGGCGGTGCAGGGCTTTGTGGCAGGCGTCAATGCGGCGCTGAAGCTGCAGGGGAGAAAGTCACTGATTTTGAAGCGCTCCGAGTGCTATATCGGCACTTTGATCGACGATCTGGTGACCAAGGGCACGGAAGAGCCCTACCGGATCATGACCTCCCGCTCCGAATACCGGCTGCTGCACCGGCAGGACAATGCCGATCAGCGGCTGAGCCACATCGGCCATGACATTGGTCTGGTGTCCGATGCGGACTATCAGGCGGTGCTGGATAAGTATGCCGCCGTGGAGCAGGAGATTCAGCGGCTGGAAAGCTGCGGCGTGGCGGAAAGTGAAGCTCTTAATGCGCTGCTGACTGCCCATGACACCACACCGGTGCAGGGCTCTGCCCGTATGGCGGATCTGGTGCGCCGCCCGCAGATCGGCTATGACCTGATCGCGGAATTCGACCCCACCCGTCCGCAGCTGCCCAAGACGGTGACGGAGGCGGTGGAGATCCAGCTGAAATATGCCGGCTATATTGCCCGCCAGCAAAAGCAGGTGGCGGAGTTTCAAAAAGCGGAAAACCGGGAACTGCCGCAGGATGTGGACTATATGACCATTCAGGGCCTCCGGGTGGAGGCCAGAGAAAAGCTCAATCAGATCAAGCCCATGTCTGTGGGTCAGGCCAGCCGCATTTCCGGCGTCAGCCCTGCCGATGTGGCGGTGCTGCTGATCTGGCTGGAACAGAGAAATTCTTGAAAGATTTCACAAAGATTTAAAATCTGCCCACTAAGATATTTAAAAACCGCCTGTTATCCTATAATCATAAAGTAAGCGTTTTTTTCATTTTCTCCTCTCTTTTCTTTTTGTTTCAGAAAACCCCGCGCTGGTCTGGTCAACCAATGCGGGGTTTTCTGATTCTGGGATGGCTTCAATTCAGAATAGAATTCGCAAATACTGCTGCCCATTGCTCCATCGGCATGGGGTCGTCATGCTGACTGAATCTTACCATAAGAACGATGTTGTCCTCCTGCAGCAGCAAGTAGGTGGAGAAATTGTACCAGGCAAATTCCTGCTCGGTTGACAGGTCGGGCGCAGCGCAGGGTTCATAGTATTTGCTTGTTTTTTGTATGCGGATCAGTTCCCGATACAGCTGCCTGGCCAGCCACTCGGATCGCATATCATAATACTGCACATCCAGAGTGAGACCTTTTTTGTCTGGTTGAATGGAACCGTATTGGTACAGGGAGATCTGTTGGTCTGTCAGCCATGTGGAACGGGATGCGACGTGATCATTTTCCTTGATGATCCACGGCTCGCCTGCAACGAAGGTGCTGCTGGGATAGAGATCCTCTGCGGTGGCAAAGGGCAGGGCTTCTGTTCTGGGCTGCCACCGACGATCCTCCCAGTCAAACAGCCGCATGCCTACACAACCGATTATCAGAGCGATGACCAGCAGGACGGAAAACAGCGAGGAAAGAAAATACAGCCGTCTGTTTTGCCTGTAATCTGTATTTTGCGGCAGAGCTGCGTCTACGAGCAATGCCTGACGCAGCTGCTTCAGGTGCTGCAGTTCCTTAAAACTCAGCCAGGTGCTGACAACGGCTATGGTCAGCAGTATCGGGAAGACCCACCCGGTCTCCAGTGCAAATGTTACAGGTGTCAGACCCAGAAACAAAACGGCGTAAATGGCCACCACCGCCAGATGGGAAATCCAGTCATTTCGCTTTCTCTTCCAGAGTCCCTGCAGAGCCAGCGCCTGCACCTGCGGATCCGTGTCCAGCTCCGGCAGATTGGGGTCATCGGTATAGAAGATAAAGAAATCCTGATGATCCCCCAGAAATGTCCAGCCGTATTCCGCCGCCAGATCAATGGCGTCCTGCTGCCGGTCCCGGCGGGTAAAGGGGCCGGACTTTTTTGGCGCTGGCTGCAGCCGATAGCGGACGGATTTGGATTCCGCCTGATGAAAGCTGGCAAAACCGGCAAAAAACGGGTCTTTTTCCAAAAACCATCCCTTTGCCGCCATATCCTCCAGCCATGTCTCAAAGCGTCGAATCTCGTAGGCGGGGCAGGGCGGGAAACGGTGAATGTATTTTTCCGACATGGAGAGAACTCCTTTCTTCGGTGGTGGGTTGTTTATATGTAGGGCGCGACGACCCGGCGCGCCGTTTGTTGGTACTGTCTTATTTTCTGTCATTGCGAGCCTGCGCAGAAGGCGCGGCAATCTCACCCCCATCAAATCCGGAACGCAGAGATTGCCGCAGCCTTTCAGGCCTCGTAATGACAAATGCTACAGCTCGGTTTTCGCGTCCTCCATACAGCGCTGCAGGCGGTCATATTCCTCCCGGAAGGCCTGCCTGCCAAGGTCGGTGATGGCATAGGTGCGCTTGCGGCCTTCCACATGGGTCTCGCGGATGTATTTTTCTTTTTCAAATTTGGCAAGGATGGTATACAGGGTGGCGGGGCCAAGACGGCAGCGCCCCTGTGTTTTGGCCTCGATCCATGCGGCAATGTCGATGCCGCATTTTTCACTCCGGTACAGGGCCATGAGCACATAAAACATACTTTCGGTCAGACTGTCCAGCGCCTGCTTCGGCATACCTTCACCTCCAATATCGTGACATGATATCGTTTAATGATATTATAAAGGAAAGAAAAAATTCTGTCAAGAGGCAGGATGATAATCGTAGGGCGGTCAGACCTCTGACCGCCGCATATGGGATTTCCAGTATTGTGTCAGTTTTCAGTCCGCAGACTGGTCGTAACAATCTTTGCGATTCAAATATGATAAGTTGAGGCTGCCGCTCCACTGTCGAAAGACCGTGTCATTCCGAGGAGGGCGTAAGCCCGACGTGGGAATCCGTTCTCAAAATGTCTCACATTTAAGGATATCTATATGGAAATATATGATTTTTGGGAGTACGGATTGCCACGCCCGTTCCGGGCTCGCAATGACATTGGTAATTCGCTCCTTTTTGATACACTGTGGGGCGGCCCTTTGGGCCGCCCCTGTGATTCCTATTTTACCATCTGTGTCCGGGCGAAATGGATGATGACGGCAATCATAAACACAGCCAGAACCGAGCCAAAGGTGATCCAGACGGAGACCGGAATGGCGACGATGGCGGCAAGGGTCCAGTTGGCTGCCATGTCCAGCGCGTTGGTGGAGGCGGGATCGGCATCCACCATCCGCGGAAGCACAAAGCAGCAGAAGAGCCACAGGACATAGAAGAAAATCATACCCTTTTTGCCATAGCGTCCATAGAGAGAGCCGATGAAAAGGCTGAGCAGAATCAGCCCGGCAAAGAGCGGGACGATTAACTTCCAGTTGGTCAGAAAGGTGAATTCCACCTCATTGGAATACTGCGGGAACAGCAGGGGATAGACCGCAAGCTCCAGCCTGTACAGGCCCAGCACGATCACATAACCCAGCAGAAAGTGGCAAAACAGCCGCAGCGCATAGGCACCCAGAAAGGCCATGCGGGTGCGTCCCATGGACAGGGCAAGCTGAAATTCCTGATAATAACCGAAGGCATAGGCGATCAGGGTGACAAAGCACAGGGCAACGCCTGCGATGAGCGTGCCCATGCAGAACCAGCTGCCGGGATCCTCATCGGTGAACATGATGAGCACAACCAGAAGAAAACCCAGCAGAAACGCACCGGGCAGGGCGGCCTGCATCCCAAAGAAGCTCTTTTTATGGAGCTTCCAGTCCAGTTTGAATTGTCGGAGCATAAAGTACCTCCTTACAGTTTAACATTACAGTTCCAGACCGTGCGCTGTTCGGGGATCTGCATGATGGCATAGAGCAGCAGACCAAGACAGAGCATCAGCCAGGACAGGCTGCCGGTACCGCCCAGATGGACGCCGCCGCCGGACATGGCCACAAAGAAGCCGATGGCGCCGCAGCCCAGAACGATGACAATGGTCGTGATCACGGTGACGATCTTGCCGTATTTGGTAAAAACAATGCCGATCAATGTGCCTAAGGCGCCGAAAAGCAAATAGACGCCCAATCCCATGGGAACCGATTGGAAGGGGAAGTCACTGTCGGGCAGCGCACAGATCACAGTCAGAATCACCGTGAGCAGTGCAGCGGGGATCAGGCGGAACAGGTTCAGCCCTAGAATGGCCTCGTTGCGGGTGGAGCCAAAGGACAGGGCCAGATGCAGATGGAGCTTGTAGACGCCGGTGTTCATGACCATCAGCATCATACCGCCGAAGGCCAGCAGGTAGATGGGCACCATGGAAAGCAGATCCTGCGTGTTGTCTCCCAGCTGAATGTACATGAGAAGGGCGTAGAACCCACAGGCACCGATGACAGCGACGCAGGTCTGCAGGCCGGATTTGATCCAAAATTGCAGGCGCATTATCGGGCCTCCTCTCCGCAGAGTGCCACAAAGATTTTTTGCAGGCTCATGGGCTGCACCGTGACGTCATAGCCGGGGTTCAGCTGCTCGCCCTCCTCCAGAAAGACTGTGACAGCTTTGCTCCTGCCCATCTTTTCAGTATGGCAGCGGTTCAGACCGGCGGTGGCGTTGTCCACATCCTCCGCAAGACCGGTCACATAGCGGGCGGAATCCACCAGCTCCTGCGTGTTCTGGAACCGGAGAATCTTACCCTGATCCAGAATGATGACCTCTTCCATCACATCGGCGGCTTCCTCAATGATATGAGTGGAGATGACGAAGGTGCGGCCGGTTTCCGCAAATTCTTCCAGCAGCAGCTTGTAGAAATCCTCTCTGGCAACCACGTCCAGACCGGCCACCGGCTCATCCAGAAAGGTGAATTCTGCCTTGCTGGCCAGCGCGACGGTGATGGTCACCATGGAGAGCATGCCCTTGCTCAGCTTGCCCAGCTTGGTCTTGATGTTCAGACCGAATTTTTCGATCAGGCGGTCAGCCATGGCCTGATCCCAGTGGGCGTAGTAGGCGGCTGCGGTCTGCAGGTATTTTTTCACGGTGTAGGCGGCAAGGCCGCTTTCGGCGGATATGTTCAGTTCCCGGGAGAAGCACAGCCGGTCCAGAGAAGAGCGGGTCTCCCAGATGCGCTGTCCGTCCAGCTGGCAGCAGCCGGAGGTGACAGGGTTTTGCGCCGTCATCAGGGAAAGCAGGGTGGTCTTGCCGGCGCCGTTGCGGCCGATCAGACCGTAGATCTTGCCGCTTTCCAGCGTCAGGTTCAGATTGTTCAAAACGGTTTTCTGACCGTAGGCTTTGGTCAGGTCAATGCAGGTCAGTTTACTCATGGTTGCCTCCTTTTTTGAGTTGGTCGATCAGTTCCTGATGGGTGATGCCCAGACTCTTTGCTTCCGCCAGCAGCTTTGCCAGTCGGATCTCATAGAATTCCTGTTTTCGTCTTGCGCGAATGCGCTCGGTTGCTCCTGGGGAGACAAACATGCCGATGCCCCGCTTTTTGTAGAGGATGCCCTCATCCACCAACAGGTTAATGCCCTTGGCGGCGGTGGCGGGGTTGATGGTATAGAGCTTCGCCAGCTCGTTGGTGCTGGGGACCCGTTCCTCCTCCAGCAGAATACCGCGGAGGATATCCGTTTCGATCATCTGACTGATCTGCAGGTAGATGGACTTGTCATCGGTCAATCTCTGCTGCATGTCATCCCTCCTTTGGTCTGTTGGTTCGTTACTTATGTAACTAACCATACAACAAAAATGCCGTTTTGTCAAGGAGAAAAGAGAACGGTTGCCGCAAAAATCGAGAAATGCTCGGTAGAATCTGTAGGGGCGACTATTAGTCGCCCGCGGGCGGTCAATGACCGCCCCTACATCCGCAGGATGTAGAAAAAAGCAAAGGGGCTGCTGCACCATTTTGCAACAGCCCCTTTGGGAATATCGATTTAGTCTTCTAGTGCCATGATCTTGTCCACGCGTCTCTGATGGCGGCCGCCCTCAAAAGCGGTGTCCAGCCACACGTCCACGATCTCCAGCGCCAGCTTTTCGCCGACCACGGCTGCGCCGATGGCCATCATGTTGGTGTCGTTGTGCTCACGGGTCAGGCGGGCGGACATTTTGTCGGAAAGCAGGGCGCAGCGAATACCCTTGACTTTGTTGGCGGAGATGGAAATGCCGATGCCGGTGGTACACATGACGATACCCCGGTCACACTCGCCGGAGGCCACAGCCTTGGCGGCGGCAGCACCGAAGTCGGGATAGTCGCAGCTGTCCAGAGAATAGGTGCCGAAATCCTTGTATTCCAGACCGCGGGCGGTCAGGTGTTCTTTCAGTTTTTCTTTCAGGGCGAATGCGCCGTGGTCGCAGCCGATTGCAATCATTTGTTGTTCCTCCTAGTGGTTTTTCTTATATTATAGCCATATTGAAAGGAAAGCGCAAGTGGGTTGTACTTTTCTTCTGTTCGTGCTACAATGCAAAAAAAGAAAGGATGGGGATTTATGCAGAAAAAACTGCCTCTGAACGCGTTTTACCTGCGGATTCTGGCGCTGGTACTGATGCTGACGGATCATCTTTGGGCAACGATTGTGCCCGGAAATGATTGGATGACCTATATCGGACGGCTGGCCTTTCCAATTTTTGCCTTCCAGATCGCGGAGGGCTATTTCCATACGTCTAATTTCAAGCGCTACGCCCTGCGTCTGCTGATTTTTGCACTGATTTCGGAGATCCCGTTCAATCTGATGTTTGCGAGTTCTCCCATTTACCCGTTCCATCAGAATGTGATGTTCACGCTGCTGCTGGGTCTGCTGGGCATCCGTGCCGTTGATCAGGCCAGACGGAACGGTGGCTGGTGGAAAGCACTGCTGATTGTGCTGCTGGTGACGGCAGGCGGAGCGATTGGTTTTGTGGATTACGGGTATCTGGGTGTGCTGACTGTGATTGCGTTTGGTGTTCTGCGGGGCTTCCCCGGCGCAAAACCGGCGCAGCTGCTGGCGATGATCCTGCTGCACGGCGTATTCGCAGAGGGGAGAATGTTCCTTGTCGGCACTTTGGAGATCCCTGCACAGGCTTTTGCGATTCTGGCGCTGATCCCTATCTGGCTGTATAATGGAGAAAAAGGCCCCCGGAACACGGTGCTGCAGTATAGCTCCTATGTATTCTATCCGGCGCATATGGTGATTTTGTATCTGCTCCGTGCCTTTGGATAAATCTGGCTATATAAAATAGACACAATCTGACCATTTATTTAAGGTCAGATTGCGCTATAATGGGTACATACCAAACGTCCGGAGGGATGTACCATGAAACAAGCAAATACAACCAAGAAAATTGTACTAACCGGCTTGCTGGCGGCTCTGACCTGTGTGGGTTCTGCGCTGCGGATCACTTTGCCGCTGGATATTGCGGGAACCACATCGTTCCATCTGGGCAATATTCTTTGTGCGCTGTCCGGTATCCTGCT
Source organism: Candidatus Avilachnospira sp. (assembly GCA_045530865.1). Taxonomy (GTDB): domain Bacteria; phylum Bacillota; class Clostridia; order Oscillospirales; family Oscillospiraceae; genus Avoscillospira. Next base: position 4,770 of record JAZSCX010000010.1, on the reverse strand, counting down.
GGGTCCCTGGTGGGGCGGCATGGCAGCCGGCCTGGGTTCTGCCATTTATGATATGTTTAACCCCTTGTATATCTCCGAATGCTGGATCACGTTCCTGATGAAATTTGCCTACGGTATGGCGGCAGGTCTGGTGATCCGCTGCGGAAAGCCGGACAGCTGGGGCTATGTCCGGGCACTGCTTGCCACCATTGCAGGCGCAGCTGCCTATGCGGCGCTGTATCTGGCCAAGAGCTATTTCTACTCCGGCCTGCTGCTTCATGGTCTGGAGCCTGCTGCTGCCCTTGCCACGGTGGTCATGAAGCTCCCTGCCACCGGCTTCAACGCGGCAGTGGCCATCATCATTGCGCCGGTGCTGGCACTGGCCATTCGCAAAGCCTTGCATAAGCAGCATCTGGATACCATAGAGTGATAGCAAGCACCACGCGCATTTGCGCGTGGTGCTTGCTTGTCTAAAAAATCATATTGTAGGGCGGCCAGACCCTTGGCCGCCGACAAAATCAATCTCTGGGATAGAGGCAGGAAACGTTGTTTTCTCGGAGAACGGTCTCCCATTCGCCGCCGGGGCGCTGATTGGTCACCACAGTCTGCACACCATCCAGTGCAGTGGTGCGGACAAAGGAGATTTTATCGAATTTGGAGCTGTCCACCGCAAGAATGGACTGGTCGGCGGCACGGAGCATGGCCTGCTTGGACAGGGCGTGAACCTCGGCGGAATCGGTGATACCGCCGTCGGGGTGGATGCCCTTGCAGGAGAGAATGGCCTTATCCACATGATATCGGGACAGGGTCTGCACGACCTGATGTCCTTCAAAGGCCAGAGAACCGGGGCGCAGCTGACCGCCGGTGCAGAGAATGGTAAAGCCCTCCACGCCGGACAGCTCTGCCACGATCTCGGCAGAATAGGTGATAATGGTCAGATTCTGCTTTTCCTTCAGCTGCTTGGCCACATACAGGGAGGTAGAGCTGTCATCCAGCATCAGATGGTCGCCGTCGCAGATCATATCGCTGATGATCTTTGCGATGGCATTTTTTGCCTCCACGTTGGTTTTGTTGCGGACGGTGTAGCTGAGATCCAGCTTGGTGCTGTTGCCCCAGATGGCGCCGCCGTAGGTTTTGGTGGCGTAGCCTTCTTTTTCCAGTTTATCCAGATCCCGGCGAATCGTTTCCTCGGTAACGTTATAGTGTGCAGCCAGTTCGTTGACCAGGACGCGCTGCTCCAAACGCAGTTTGTTCAGGATCTCATTTTTGCGCTCGATTGCCAGCATAGGACGGCGCCCCCTTCTCTGTGGAATAAAATCCCACATAAATCAACATCATTATAGCATGGTGAAACGCGGGTTGCAAGGCTTTGATTTGAAAAAAACACAATATCTAGCGGTTAAAAGGGGATAGAAAGACGAGATTATGTCAAGCAAAAACGGTAAAATACACGCCAAAACAACAAAACACCGTATGTTTCAAAAACTTGATAAATTGTAACAAAAATGTCACCATATTGGTGAAAAATATTACATTTTTGTCATATTATAGAATCTGTAGAAAAATGTCGAAAAAGGTCTTGAAAAAGGGAATAGAGTTTGATAGATTATAAGCACCGAAATTATGTAAATGCTTTTTGAGTTGGGGTCTGTTGCTGTGGTCTTTTCCAGTCTGATTTTTTTGTTTTTACCGCTGTGTCTGCTGGCGTATTTCTGCGCCCGTGGGATGACAGCTAAAAATATTGTGCTGGTCATTTTCAGCTTTTTCTTCTATGCATGGGGCGAACCGGTCTATGTATTTCTGCTGCTGGGCTCTGCCGCTTTCAACTATGGCATGGGCTGTCTGCTGGGTAAAACCGATTCGACCGGGAAGAGAAAGGGCCAGCTGATTCTGGCAGTTGCCGTGAATCTGGCATCTCTGGCGGTGTTCAAATATGCCGGACTGTTTGTGGGCACCTTCAACCAGCTGACCGGACTGGGGCTGCCGGTGCCGAAGATCGCATTGCCCATTGGCATTTCCTTCTATACTTTCCAGGCCATGAGCTATGTGATCGATGTCTACCGCGGCCATGTGAAGGTGCAGCGCTCTTTTGTGAAGTTTGTGGTGTACCTGTCCATGTTCCCGCAGCTCATTGCCGGCCCCATCGTCCGCTATGCCGATATCGAGGCCCAGATGGACACCCGGAAAACCACCCGGGAGGATCTGTTCTACGGCCTGATCCGGTTCTCCACCGGCCTTGCCAAGAAAATCCTCATTGCCGACCATGCCTTCGGTGTGGTGAGCCAGCTGCTGGACGGTGTCCTTGCCAATACCACGGTGGTGGGCACCTGGCTGGGCGTGATCATGTTTACCTTCCAGATATACTTCGATTTCTCCGGCTATTCCGATATGGCCATCGGCCTTGGTCGGATCTTCGGCTTCCGGTATAACGAGAACTTCAATCTGCCCTATACCGCCGCTTCCATCACGGATTTCTGGCGCAGATGGCACATTTCTCTTAGTACGTTCTTCCGGGACTATGTCTATATCCCGCTGGGCGGCAACCGGAAGCATCAGGTGCTGAATATGCTGGTGGTCTGGAGCCTCACCGGCCTGTGGCATGGTGCCAGCTGGAATTTCCTGCTGTGGGGCCTGTATTTCTTCGTGCTGCTGGCCATTGAAAAGCCCTTGTTGAAGAGCCTGAAGCGTGTGCCCCGACTGCTGCGGCAGCTTGGCACTATGTTCCTCGTGATCATCGGCTGGACCATCTTCTACTTTACGGACTTTGGACGCCTGTGGGAGGCCTTTGGCAATCTCTTCGGCTTCAGCGGCGTTGGCTTCTTTAATACCCAGACCCGTATTATGCTGGTCAACAATATTCCTCTGCTTCTGCTGTGTATTCTGGGCTCCACGCCGCTTCCCAGAATTCTGGGACAGGCCTTTGGCCTGATCTGTGCGGATAAAAACCCCAACGGCCCCAAGCAGAAGGTCTATGTGGTCGTCACCTATGTGTTCTGTGTGACATTGCTGGTGCTGTCCACCATTTCTTTGGTGGGAAGCGGCTTCAGCGCATTCTTGTACTATCGATTCTGACAGGAGGGCAGCAGCTTGAAAAAACTTTATACTGCATTGCTTGTCCTTTTGCTGGCAGGCGTTCTGGCTGTCGGTGCCATCTCGCTGGTGGATGAGGATCCTACAGAATCCCAGACGGAAAACCGGAAACTGGCATCCCTGCCGGAGTTTTCGTGGGAAGCCCTCCTGAACGGTGACTACCTGACAGAGTTGGAAACCTATTACTCCGATACCTTCCCCGGCCGGGAGATGCTGCTGGGCGCCAACCAGAAGCTCAACGGGTTCTATCACTACTCCGGCGGCGGAGAAGAAAACAATATGCTGGTTCTGGATTATCAGGGCGGCGCAGAGCAGGGTGGTGCATCTCTGCCCGGTCTGCCTATGGATCCCGTGGAGCCCGTGAAGCCCGAAGAACCGCAGGAGCCGCAGTTACCGGATGACCCGGTACAGCCGGACGATCCGGAGCAGCAGCCTCCTGAGGAAACCATACCTCCCGAAGAAACTACGCCTCCGGAAGAAACCACGCCGCCGGAAACGGATCCGCCCCAGCAGGAGGAGCCTCCGGAGGAAACGGAGGATCCGCCCGAGGATCCGGAGGTGGATGATACGGAGGATCTGGAATACTATGCCGCCGGTTCCGTCATTATCGTGGGCGACCGGGCCATGGATGTACCCTATGCCACGTATTCCATTGTGGAGGACTATGCAAAGGCTGTCGGCAATCTGCAGGATGCACTGGGCGATGAGGTTCGCGTGATCTCCCTGCTGACCCCCAACGCCGCCCAGTTCTATTCTCCCAAGGACATGCACTCCGGCGTCAGCGATCAGCAGGTCATGATCGAGCATTGCTACGAGAACATGGATGAGCGGATCGTCACGGTCGATGCCTATTCCGTGCTGAAAAAGCACAAGGACGAATATATCTATTTCCGCACCGATCACCACTGGACGCAGCTGGGCGCCTACTATGCCTATACGGCCTATTGCGAAGCAACAGGGCTGGAAGCGGTGGAACTGGATCAGTTTGAAACCGGTGAATATACCGGTTTCCTTGGTACCATGTACGCATGGACGTCCCAGTATCCGCAGAGTAATGTTCTGAAAAACAATCCAGATACGCTGACGTACTATGAACCTATCGTAGATACGTCGGTCAAGTACTATTTCAGCGGCAGCACGGCTTCGCCGGCGTACCTCGCAGAAGTGATCTTCCATGAGATCGCCCAGAACCAGACCAACAAGTATCTGTGCTTCCTTGGCGGCGACCATCCCCTGACGGTGGTGGAGACCGATGTGGAAGGCCCGGTCTGCATGGTGCTGAAGGAGTCCTACGGCAATGCTTTCGTTCCGTTCCTCACCAGCCACTACAGCAAGATCATTATTGTGGATCCCAGAGAGTTCAACCGGGAGGAGAAGCCCTCTCTGGATCTGGCGACCCTTGCGGCGGAGCATGGCGTGAACGATCTGGTGGTCATCAACTATCCGTTTATGGTCAGCAGCAGTCCCTATGTCCGGTATCTGAACCGACTGGCAGGCGTGTATGATTGATCTGAAAAGGGCAGGCTCACAGCCTGCCCTTTTAAAAATAAATAAAAATAATGCTTGACATTTTTCGAGTCCGTGCTATAATAATGAAGCTGATTGCGAAGCGATGCTGTTATAGCTCAGTCGGTAGAGCGCGTCATTGGTAATGACGAGGTCGGCAGTTCAAATCTGCCTAACAGCTCCAAAAAGAGTACC
>JAZSCX010000106.1:0-3198 GCA_045530865.1 Candidatus Avilachnospira sp. | reverse complement strand
GTGGAGGCCTCCACATAGACAATGGTATACTGCAGCTTCATCTGATCCAGACTGTCCAGCGCCTTGAACAGGCCGTCAAAGGTCAGACTGGCACGGACATCGGTCACCAGCGCTACCCGTTCATACCGGCCCTTGGTTGCCATACAGAGCTGAGCAAACTGGGGAATCAGATCGGTAGGCATATTGTCCACACAATAGAATCCAATATCCTCCAGAAAAGACGCGGTTTTACTTTTTCCTGCTCCGGAAAGTCCGGAAACAATCACAAACTGCATACGATCACCTACCAGATCCGTACCTCCGGCTCCAATTGAATGCCGGAATGTTTTAACACTTCTTCTTTCACCATTTCCATAGTGGCCAATACATCGGCTGCGGTTGCGCCGCCCAGATTGACCACAAAGCCAGCATGCTTTTCAGAAACAGCCGCACCGCCCACGCCTTTTCCCTTCAGACCGGCGCCGTCAATGAGCGCAGCGGCATAGCCGCCCACGGGACGCTTAAAAGTGCTGCCGGCAGAAGGCAGCTCCAGCGGCTGAGAGGTACGGCGCTTCAGTGCCAGTTCCTGCATCCGGGCTGTGATCTCAGAGACATCACCGGGCTGCAGCTGAAAGCGGCTGTGGAGGATAACGGCGCCTTTCTGCTGAAAAGCGCTGTCCCGATAGGAGAAGCACTGCTCCTCCCCTTCCGCCGTCCAGATGGTACCGTCTGGCAGAAGCGCCGTGGTGGAAACCGACGCCTGACAAAGTTCCCCACCATAGGCGCCTGCATTCATATAGATACCGCCGCCCACAGAGCCGGGGATGCCATGGGCAAATTCCAGTCCGGTCAGGCCCAGATCCCGGGCAAAGGATGCCAGTTTTGCAAGCAGTACGCCGCACTGGGCTTCGATCATACCGTTTCCGCAGTCCTTGATTGCGGTCAGCTGTCTGGTACAGATGACGATTCGATCCAATCCGGCATCCGGCGCAAGGATGTTGGTGCCGGCACCCAGCAAGAGGGGCTGCACACCCTCCCGCAGGCAGAAACGGTATACTTCTATCAGCTCTTTCTCCGAAACAGGAAATGCCATGGGTGCAGGGCCGCCGATTCGGAAGGAAGTATGATTCGCCATAGGCTCCGTTTCGTGGAGCTGCAGGCCGGGAAATGCTTGCCGCAATTTATTCAGAAAGGTCATAAACGCCTCCGGGTGTTTGTTGTTATTAAGATATCATACCATATTATCATAGAAAAGGAAATGAAAATGTGTGCGCAGCAAAGAAAAAGATTACCGAAGTTCTGATATGCTTCGGTAATCTATTATGCGATTAGAAAGGAGAGGCTTCGGAGTTCTGCTGGAAGAATTTGCCCAGCTGCTCCGTGAATTCCACGGCAGCATTATAGCCCATGAGCTTTTGGCGGTTATTCATGGCAGCCACCTCAAAGATGACGGCAAGATTTCGGCCCGGTGTGACGGGTACGGTAATAGAAGGGATCTTGACGCCCAGAATATCGGTGTACTGGCTTTCCAGACCAAGGCGATCATAGACCTCGCCATCCTTCCAGTGGACGATATTGATGATCAGATCGATAGTGGAGCTGTCCTTGACAGCACCCATACCAAAGAGCTTTGCCACATTGATCACACCAATGCCGCGCAGTTCAATATAGTGGCGCAGAATCTCCGGTGCGCTGCCCACCAGTTCAGATGAAGAAATCTTTTTCAGCTCCACGGCATCATCGGCAACCAGCCGGTGACCGCGCTTGACCAGCTCAATGGCGGTCTCACTCTTACCGATTCCACTGTCACCCATGATCAGGATACCCTGACCGTAGATCTCCACCAAAACGCCGTGGCGGGTGATCCGGGGGGCCAGATAGGTTTTCAGGGCTGTAATCAGGTTGGATACGGTATAGGAGGTAGTCTCATGGCTGCGAAGCACCGTGACATTGTGCTTCTTCGCCATTTCCAGACATTCCGGCAGGGCCTCCAGATCTCTGGCAATGATCAGCGCCGGGATCTTATAGGAGAGAATATGATCAAAGATGATCGCCCGCTGCTCACTGCTGAGCTTCCGCAGATAGGAGGTCTCCACATTGCCCAGAACCTGCAGGCGCATGGGCTCAAAATGATCAAAGAATCCGGCCAGCTGCAGACCGGGACGGCTGATATCATCGACGGTGATGCAGATATCCTCAAAGTCCGTTGCCTTATGCAGCGGAACAAGGCTGAATTCCTCCACCAGTCTGGTCAGTTTGACACTATAAATCGGTACCATGTTCGTCTCCTCATTGCCGTTGAAATCCTTGGTTCTCCGTTCTTTTCGCACTATTATAGCCCGATTTTCCCACATATGCAACCGGTCAAAAATTTTTCGTTTTTTTGTAATTTTTTTCTTGCTTTTTTTGTTGATATCTGCTATGATGTAGGGGCGTCTTTAGGGCGCCATCAAAAAATCTCAACGGCAAGGAGGTGCAGCAAGTGGCAAAGTGCGATATCTGCGGCAAGGGCGTGACTTTCGGTAACAATGTTTCCCACTCCCATAGACGTTCCAATCGTCCTGTGAAGCCCAACGTCAAGCGCGTGAAGGCTATTGTTGACGGTACTCCTCGCCATGTGCATGTTTGTACCAGATGCCTCCGTTCCAACAAGGTCGAGCGTGCAGTTTGATCTTAGGACAGGCGTTCTTGTACTACCGTTTATCAACATACAAATGACAGCTTCGGTTTTCCGAAGCTGTTTTTGTTTTTCTGCATGATAACGAATTGACACCAACATGTAAATACTGTATACTGAAAATAAGCATAAAAAGCATCAAACCGATCAGAAGTCATTTCATGCGTCACAGCAAATGGTTTCTCTTCCCTTTTGGAGAACACAACTGCACATTGCAATTTGGCGCATGAACATTTGCTGCAAGGATGTTCATGCGCTTTTCGGTTCATACGGAGGTGAAATGCTTATGAAAAAGAAAGCCATCATCTTTTACCTGTTTTTGTTCGCTGCCAGTCTGTTTCTGCTTGCCTATTCGGGGTCATCTCCCAAAGAGAAACCGCCGCTTCAACTGGAACTGGTGCTACCGAAGTATAAATTTGAGGACGGAGAGGCCATTGAATGCAAGGCGCTGCTGACCTATGTGGGAGAAGAGGACGAAATGAAAGTACATTTCAGAAATCCAATGATTTCTTTCGCGGTGGACGGTGGGAAGTATCTGCATG
>JAZSCX010000058.1:0-2304 GCA_045530865.1 Candidatus Avilachnospira sp. | reverse complement strand
ATCCCACAGATTGGCACCGACACAGTAGCCCAGCAGCGCCTGTACGCCCTGACCGAAGCCGATGCAGACCATGCCGGTGATCATGGTCACCTTGGAGGCAACGCCGATGCCAGCAACAACCATATCGCCAAAGGAGGCCATCTGTCCGTTCATAATGATCTGGGAAATGCTCATCAGCAGAGAGCCAAAGGAAGCAGGAATGCCGATGGCCAGAATGCTGGTGCAGTCCTTATTGCCCATGGTAAAATCCTTGGGATGGATGCTGAGGATGGACTTTTTCTGCAGGAAGTATGCCAGATAATAGCAGGCGCTGGACACATTGCCGATGACGGTGGGAATGGCAGCACCGGCGATCTCCCAGCCGAACCACAGGATCATAATGGGGTCCAGAATCACGTTCAGCAGGTTACCCAGCAGCTGACCCATCATGGCCTTACCGGCCTGGCCTTCTGCACGGATCACGTTGGAGTAGCAATTAGCAATCAGAACGAAAGGACCGCTGAAGGTCACGATGGTCAGATAGGATTTTGCGAAGCCATAGGTATCGGCACTGGTTCCCATAGCCACCAGGATCTGATCCATAAAGATCAGAAACAGTACAGACATGACCACGCCAACTGTAACACAGGCCCACATACAGAAGGAGCAGGCCTTCTTCGCGTAATCCATCTTTCCTTCACCCAGTGCCCGGGAGATCACAGAGGTTCCGCCGATACCGAACACAGTACCCACGGACATGAAAATCAGAAATACGGGGGTTGCCATGGAGACGGCAGCCACCTGATAGGCATCATGGGTCATACCAATGAAGAGGGTGTCAGCAAGATTGTAAATCAGCACCATCAGCATGGCTGCCATGGCGGGGATGGTGTTTTTCAGAACCGCCTTCGGCACCGGTGCGCTGCGAAATACGTCCAGCTCTTTTGTCATTTCCATAAATTATCTCCTTTATATCAACAGCAAACTATTAAAAGCGTGCTATTAAATTATCGTTTGAAATATGCCCGCTTTCGCGGACATATTTATAGTGCGTTAAAAACCTTTTCCAGTAAATCCAGGAACAGAAGCTTCTCCGCCGCAGTCAAGCCGGACAGCAGTTTCGTTTCGATTTCTTTCACATCTGATGCGGCGTTTTTACAGCATTCCATACCGGCAGGGGTAATCCTTACCTTCTTGACTCTGCGATCGCTTTCGTCCGTGAAACTTTCCACAAATCCCTTCTGTTCCAGACGAACCACAATTCCGGCAGCCGTGGATTGGGCCACATGTAGCAGACCTTCCAGTTCTTTTAAGGTCAACTGATGACCGGGAATTGCTTCCAGCTCCATCAGTACATTCATCTGAGAAAGGGTCAAATCCTGTTGCCGCAGCATTGCGTTTGCCTTTTTCTCAATCTCATCATGTACCTTTTTGATCAGCGCGCCGCATAAATCATTTTTCTGCATTTGCCACACCTCGAATATTATAATAGCATGCTTTTGAATTGGCGTCAAGCCGAGAATAACACGGTGGAAATACAGTGGAAAATGACTGTCCCGCAGGGGTTACGGAAGAACTTCATGCGTCATGCATCGTAGCTGCGATGCGATTTTCAGAACACGCATCAGTGTTCTGGCGAGAGTTGTTTGGATGTGCGCTACTGCAATCTGGTCTTTAACCCAAGGATTTTTTCTTCGATCAACTGAATGGTCTTCAGAAATGCTTCATCACTTTTTCCGGTGGGATCTTCCAGACCCCAGTCCTCCCGGTGAGAGCAAGGCAGGAAGGGGCACTGGACATTGCAGCCCATGGTGATGACCACATCAACAGGGGGAATATCGGACAGAAGTTTGCTGTACTGCGTGGCTTCCATGTCGATGCCGTGGACCTGCTTCATCAGTCGGACGGCATCCTGGTTGATCTGCGGTTTTGTCTCCGTACCGGCGGAATAGCTTTCAAACACATCGCTTGCCAGCTTTTTTCCCAAAGCTTCTGCGATCTGACTGCGGCAGGAATTGTGAACACAGATAAATGCAACTTTCTTCATACGGATAGCCTTTCGATTTATGTCAGGAAGGGATCCGGATCCTCCGGGGTGACAACATGTCTTCGGATACAACAGAACCGCTCGGAATATCCTGCCAAACGCGATGGCAGGCTACGTATATCTGTAACTGTTCTGCATCGGTCCTTATGTTATAAAATGGCGGTGGCGATGGCGGCATAGTCGCCGATGCTTTCACCCAGGGCAGCGGGAACGACCCGGCAGCATTTTGCGGCAGGGAAGAGGGCCTCCCGGGAAGTCGGAGGCCAAGCGGGCTTAGG
>JAZSCX010000062.1:0-46349 GCA_045530865.1 Candidatus Avilachnospira sp. | reverse complement strand
TGACAAGAAGTCCATCGAGCGTGGCCAGGTTCTGGCTAAGCCCGGCTCCATCAAGCCTCTGACCAAGTTTGTCGGCCAGGTTTACGTCCTGTCCAAGGAAGAAGGCGGCCGTCATACTCCCTTCTTCAACAACTATCGTCCTCAGTTCTACTTCCGTACCACTGACGTTACCGGCATCATCAACCTGCCCGAAGGCACTGAGATGTGCATGCCCGGCGACAACGTCGACATGAAGGTCGAACTGATCGCTCCCATCGCTATCGAGAAGGGCCTGCGTTTCGCTATCCGTGAAGGCGGCCGTACTGTCGGTTCCGGTGTCGTTATCGAGATCATGGAGTAATTCCTGATTTTCATAACAAATGATTAGTTTAAGCCCGCGGTCCATAGGACTGCGGGCTTTTCTTTGCCATATGTATGCAAGTAATAAATGAACCAGAAAAATCGCAGCAGATTTCTCTGCTGCGATTTTCTAGTATTAAACCTTTTTGTTTCTGAAAAATCCAATATAGACCAGCATGGCGGTCATGATCCAGAAATAGGCCATCATGTAAGGCTCTTCAAAAATGTTTTCGAAGTAGCAGTGCATGAGTACGCCGCAAATACCGGAAAACATGCCGGCAGCCAGCGGCTGCATATTCTGTCTGGGTTCCGCATTGGTATGCTTTGCACGGAAAATGCTTCTGCAGGCAGTGACAACAAGGAATATCAGCAGAATGATAAATGCCGCAAATCCAAGATAACCCATTTCAGCCATGATTTTGAGATAATAGTTATCCATATAGAAGTAGTCCCACTGGTCGATGATCTTATTCTGAACAGCAATAGCACCGCCGAACATACCAAGACCGAGACCGAGCCACGGATGACCGCTTTCTTTCAGGTAATTCAGGCCGTAGTGCCAGCGGCCGCTTCTGCCGCCTCGCACGGTGGACTCCGCGAACTGCTCCGTAAACAGATAACCGATTCGGCTTGCCACAAAGGGCAGGAAGCAGGCTCCGACAGCAGCTGCCGCGATCAGTGCAAACAGACGCTTATCTACGATCAGGCAGAATATTACAACAGCGACTGCCATGGCCATCCAGCCTGCCCGGGACATGGTGAACAGACAGCTGAAGCACATCAGGAAGGTGCAGACCCATGCCAGCAGCTTTTGCCACGTTTTTTTCAGATAGTAGGCAAGTCCGGCTGCCATGGGTGCGAACATGACCATGTAGTCTGCCATAATGTTGGGACTGCCGAAAATGGAGAATACACGGGTTCTGACGGATTGCTCTGCCTGATCGGTCCAGTTGGAGGGGATCGGAACGGCGGCAATATATTGATACACGCCGTGGATGGCAATGACTGTCGCCAACGCCACCATGCCGTAATACAGCAGCATAAAATCCTTGTCGTCCCGCAGAAGCCGCGTGACCACGAAAAACCACAGCATATACTGCATAGTTGCCCGGTAGCCGGCAACGGAGATGCTGTAATAATCGAAAATGGTGTTCATCAGCCAGAAGCCGAGAGCCATGAAGAGGAGAATCGGCAGATCCAACGGATTCATTCGGCTTTCCAGTGGGGTTTGACGGTTCATCCGCTGGCGCAGGATCCACAGAAGGCTGTCCAGCAGCAGTCCTTCATCCCAGACGGAAGCCAGTGCGGAAATGGAGAGTACATCACGCAGCACATAGTCCACGCCGCAGTACAGTGCCAGTGCCAGCAGGATAAAGCCTGCAAATCCCCTTTGAAACAGCCAGCCCAGTATGCGGCTGTGACTGCCCCAGCGGAATACGGCGCTGTAAGCGGTGCCGACCCAACTGCGCTGAAACCATTCAAATGGTCGATGAATCCGGGCAAGCCGTGTATTGCATTGGTCTGCATTTTTTTTGCAACAGGAGTTTTCTGACCACGTGGCATCCTTGCCAAGGGTGTGAACCAGAACACGACGGGTGCTGCACTCGTTCCACCACCGGGCAATGGTCTGCACCAGAACACTGCTGCGGAATAATCTGCCTGCAAAACCGCCCATGGCCGCCAGAACACGCCAGATCAGGCAAGTCTGCAGCACATTATCCATGCTTGGCCTCCAGTGCGCAGATCACGCCATTGCATTCGATATCGGAGGTCTTTACCAGATGCTCCATGCCAACGCGAACCTCCTGAGAACCCATTTTATAGGTGTAGCCTGCATAGGAGGCGGTGCCTTCAATGGTGAAATAGAGATCAATGGTCTCGTCGGGCATCTTCGTGGCCTCACAGCCGGTGATATAGGCATTCAGCAGCTTGCCGGAGCTCAGCAGCTGTCCGGAGTAGTTTTCCGTGCAGTAATCGGCAACCGCCTTGGGCACATCCTCGCAGACCACTTGATAGGTAACCTTAACATCGGGGCTGGTAACAGCTTCCACGGCGTCATTGCCAAAGAGCTTCATGCCCAGTGCGGCAACGGCGACCACGATCACAAGGATCACCGAAAGATCGATGAGATTCAGCTTGCCGAACAAACGGCCGTTTTTATCAATGATTTTCATATTATCCTCCCGTATGCGTTTTAGGGTTTGCCATTGCAGGCAAAATAGACTATAATATGGTATTATACCCCAAGATATGGTTTTTCTCAAGAGTGGATATGAAGGAGTTCTCCTATGAAAATCATGCATTTAATCTCCGGCGGTGATGTGGGTGGCGCCAAGACCCATGTGCTGAGCCTGCTGCGCGGTCTGACCAGAACAGAAACCGTGCTGCTGATCTGTTTTATGGAGGGTCCCTTTGCGCAGGAAGCCCAGGAAATGGGCATCGATACCATGGTTTTTGATTCCGGAAATCTGTTTTCAGTGGTCAATCAACTTGCAGAGCTGATCCATGCAAAGGGCTTTGAGATCGTCCACTGCCATGGCTCCCGTGCCAATCTGATGGGCACGCTGCTGCGGCGTAAGGTAAAAATTCCCATGGTCAGCACGGTGCACAGCGATTATCGGCTGGATTATCTGGGCAGACCGTTCCATCGACTGACCTACGGTACCATCAACACGGTTTGTGTCCGCAGAATTCCTTACCACATCGGCGTTTCCGATGCCATGGCAGATCTTCTGGTTTCCCGCGGCTTTGATCCGCAGACCATGTTCGCCATCTACAACGGTGTGGATTTTACCCCGGTTACTCCCAGGTTGGATCGCGCGGCTTATTTTAAGAGCATCGGTCTGCAGGCAGGGGAGGAGGATGTGGTGTTTGGCATTGCTGCCAGACTTTCCGCGGTCAAGGATGTGGCCACCCTGATCCGTGGCTTTGGTCTGGCCTGCAAAACCGTGACCAATATCCGACTGGTCATTGCCGGTGACGGTGAACAGCGGCAGGAACTGGAAGCCCTTGCAGCCCAGTGCTGTCCTGCCGGTTCCTATGCCTTTGCCGGCTGGGTGGAGGATACGGACAGCTTCTATCACGCCATTGATGTTAATACCCTGACCTCTCTCAGCGAGACCTTCCCCTATGCCCTGACGGAAGGCGCCAGAATGCACTGTGCCACCATAGCCTCCCGGGTCGGCGGTGTGCCGCTTCTCATCGAACACGGCGTTTACGGTCTGCTGTTTGAAGCTCAGCAGTATGAGCAGCTGGCGGAGCATATGATTGCGGTGGTACAGAATCCTGCCCTTCGCCGCAGACTGGGAGAGGCTCTCTATGAGCGGGCATCGACCTTCTTCTCCGTGGATGCGACGGTGCAGAAGCAGCGGGAGATCTATGAGATCATCCTGCGCCGGGAAGCACGCCCCAAAAAGAAAAAGGACGGTGTTCTGATCTGCGGCGCCTACGGCAAGGGGAATGCCGGTGATGACAGCATTCTGGAAGCCATTATCCAACAGATGCGCCACATTGATCCGGATATTCCCTTGTATGTGCTCTCTCGCAATCCGAAAGAAACCAGAATGCGGTATCGGATTGAAGCCATTCATACCTTTTCTCTTCTGCGCTTCCTGCACAGGATGAATAAAACAAAACTGTATATCAATGGCGGCGGCAGCCTGATTCAGGATGTGACCAGCACCAGAAGCCTGCAGTATTATTTGAGCAATATCGCTCTGGCGAAGCTCTGCGGCAATCGGGTACTGATGTACGGCTGCGGCATTGGCCCTGTCTCCATGAAGAAAAACAGACGGCTGGCTGGAAAGATCATTGACCGCTATGCCGATGTCATTACCCTCCGAGATCCCCAGAGTGAACGAGAACTGCGGGACATGGGCGTGACCCGACCGGATATTCGTCTAACAGCTGATCCGGCGCTGCTGCTGAATCCGGCGGCAGAGGACAAGGTGCAGAGCTTCCTGCTTTCGCAGGGGATGGAACCGGATCAGCGGTATGTCATGTTTGTTCTGCGTCCGTGGGACGGCGTGGAGGACAAGCTGCCGCTGTTTGCCGAGGAAGCGGAACGGCTGTATGCCCAAAAGGGTCTGATCCCGGTGTTCTTTGCATTGGAGCCGGGTCGAGATCTGGCTGTCAGCCGCAAAACTGCGGAACTGGTGCATTGTCCCTGCCATGTCATTGCCGCACCCCATGACGGTCATCTGATCGTGGGCATGATGAAGAACATGACGGCAGTCATCTCTATGCGCCTGCACGCGCTGATTTTTGCTGCCGGACAGGGAATCCCACTGGTGGGTGTGGTGTATGATCCCAAGGTTTCCGGTTTTCTGGATTATCTGGGTCAGAAACGGTATGTGCTGCTGCATGAGCTGCGGGCTGCGGCTCTGCAGGCCATGACCGACGAAGCTGTTGCGGAAAATGGAACTTACCGCGCCGATGCACTTCGAAAGCTGGCTGAAGAAAACGAAACGGCTGCCCGTCAGCTGCTGGAGGAATGATGATGAAACAAATCGTATGTCTGGCAACCTCTCCGTGGTATCCCATTCCCACACGGAAGCAGCAGGTCATGAGCCGGATTCCCGATGCGGAGATCCTCTATTTTGATCCGTCCGTTACCTATCTGGCGCCCCTGAAAGATAAACAGGCCAGACCCAAACTAAAGGCATACAGAAAGCCCGGTGAAGAGATTCGGCCCGGGCTGATGGTATATGCTTTACCGCCCGTACTGCCGTTTTTCAATAAATTCCGATGGATCAACAAGCTCAATCAGCATAGAATTGCCCGATACATCCGTAAGCGCATGAAGCAGCATGGAATGGATCAGCCCGTGCTCTGGGTCTACAGCCCGGTGACGGTGGACTGCGTCGATCATGTGCCCCACAATGCGCTGGTGTATGACTGCGTGGATCACCATTCTGCCTACGGCGGATTTATGGATCCTGCTCTGGTGGATGCCATGGAGCTGGAACTGGCTGCAAAATGCGATCAGGTCTTTGCCACGGCAAAGGGGTTGGCAGAACGGCTGCGGGAGGTCAATCCTCATACGGAATTTATCCCCAACGGTGCCAATTTCGAACGGTTTGTGCAGGCGTCTGAGATACTGCCATGTCCGGAAGAGATGAAGGATATTCCGAAGCCCATCTTTGGCTTTGTGGGTGCACTGCAGGAGTGCATTGAGTACGGCTATCTGGAGCATGCCGCCAGGCAGCATCCGGAGTGGAGCTTTGTGTTCATCGGCAGGGAACTGCCCGGTGTGGATCTGAGCAAGCTTCATGCCATGCAGAACTGCCATTTCCTTGGTCTGAAGCCCAATGAACAACTGCCGGCCTATATCAGCCAGTTCGATGCCTGTCTCAATCTGTTTGCCGCCAATGATCTGAGCAAGGATGTCAGTCCGCTGAAATTCTATGAGTATCTGGCTACGGGCAAGCCCATTGTGTCCACTCCCCAGCCGGATCAGGTTTTGCAGTACGCACCCATGATCCATATCGCCGCAACGCCAGAGGAGTTTGTTGAATGCTGTTCTGACGCGCTGAAGGACAGGGAAACAGAGCGCACGGGAGTCCGCATTGCAGAGGGCAAAAAGAGCTCCTGGGATTCCCGGGTAGCGGAAATGCGCGCTGTTCTTGGCAAACAAGGCATCCTGTGATCTTCATCTTGACACACCTGCCCGGAAATGCTAATATACTAAAAAGAACTTCATATCGCGTTGATCGAAAAGAGTACCGTCAAGTGCGATCTTCAGAGAGCTTCCGTCACCGGCTGAAAGCGGAGGCAGATCTGCCGATGGGAACGTGCGTTCGGGAGCGAGGGGAGACCCCGTTGGCCGCGTCAAGGCTATAGTGATAAATCAGAGTGGAACCGCGAGTGTTTAACCCGCCTCTTGATCCTTTCAAGGGGCGGTATTTTTACTTGGAGGCAATGGAATGCGTATTCTGGAGGATATCCGCGCATACAAACGAAATGACCCTGCTGCCAAAAGTGCGGTGCAGATCCTGCTGCTGTATAACGGCCTGCACGCGACGTTCTGGTATCGGATCGCCCACTGGCTGCATATTCATAAAATCCGCTTTCTGGCCCGGTGGATCAGTCAGACCACGAAGTTTTTTACCGGCATTGAAATTCATCCCGGAGCCACCATCGGTCGCCGTCTGGTCATTGACCATGGCACCGGCATTGTCATCGGTGAGACGGCGGAGATCGGGGATGACTGCTTGCTGTATCAGGGCGTGACTTTAGGAGGTACCGGTAAGGATGTGGGTAAGCGTCATCCCACCTTGGGGAATAATGTGATGGTAGGTAGCGGCGCCAAGGTTCTCGGCCCCTTCAAGGTCGGCGACAACGCCAGAATTGCCGCCAATTCTGTGGTGCTCCGGGAGGTTCCGGAGAATGCAACAGTGGTTGGTGTTCCCGGACGTGTGGTCAAGATCTCCGGTGAAAAGCTGGATCACATCCATACGCCGGACCCTGTCATGCTGGAAATTGAGCAGCTGCGGCTGCGGATTTTGGATTTGGAAAACAGACTGGACAGTCTTAACGCATAGGAGGAAAAACGATGTATTTATATAACTCTGCAACCCGTAAAAAGCAGGAATTTATCCCCAACAACCCGGATATCGTCAAGATGTACACCTGCGGCCCTACGGTGTATCACTTTGCCCATATCGGCAATCTGCGCTCCTATATTATGGAGGATGTGCTGGAAAAGTCTCTGCGTTATGCCGGTTACAACGTCAAGCGCGTCATGAACATCACCGACGTTGGTCATCTGGCTTCCGATGCCGATACCGGCGAGGATAAGATGCTCAAGGGCGCCAAGCGGGAAAACAAGACCGTTATGGAGATCGCTCAGTACTACACCGACGCCTTTTTTGCCGACTGCAAGAAGCTGAACATCAAGCGCCCTGATGTGGTGGAGCCTGCCACCAACTGCATTGACGAGTATATCAAGATCATTTCCACCTTGCTGGAGAAGGGCTTTGCCTATGAAGCAGGCGGCAATATTTATTTCGATGCTTCCAAGCTGGATCGGTATTATATCTTCAACGACCATGACGAGGAAGATCTGGCAGTGGGCGTGCGGGAAGGCGTGGAAGAGGATACCAACAAGCGCAACAAAAATGACTTCGTCCTCTGGTTCACCAAGTCCAAGTTTGAGGATCAGGCCCTGAAATGGGATTCTCCCTGGGGCGTGGGCTATCCCGGCTGGCACATTGAGTGCTCCGGTATTTCCATGAAGCATCTGGGTGAGGATATCGATATTCACTGCGGCGGTATCGATAATGCCTTCCCCCATCACACCAATGAGATCGCCCAGTCCGAGGCTTATTTGGGTCACAAATGGTGCAATTTCTGGATGCATGTCCATCATCTGAACACCAACTCCGGCAAGATGTCCAAGTCAAAGGGTGAGTTCCTGACAGTCTCCCTGCTGGAGAGCAAGGGTTATGATCCGCTGGCTTACCGTCTGTTCTGCCTGCAGAGCCATTACCGCAAGAATCTGGTGTTTTCATACGAGAATCTGGATAACGCTGTGGTCACCTACGGCAAGATGGTGCAGAAGATTGCTGCTCTGAAACCCAATGAGGCAGAACCCGTCGATCAGGCCTCCTTTGACGCCCTGAAGCAGAAGTTCCTGACGGCTCTGGGTAATGACCTGAATACCTCTCTGGCCATTACCGCCGTCTACGATGCGCTCAAGTATCCCACCAATGACCAGACCAAGCTGGCAGTTCTGGCAGACTTTGATTATGTTCTGGGTCTGGATCTGATTGCCAAGGCCAATAAGAAGCGTGCCGAGCTGGCAGCAGCCCCAAAGGCCGGTGAATTCACTGTTATCAGCGAAAGCGGCGAGACCGATGCAGCGGTGGAAGCTCTGATCCGCGCCCGTCAGGATGCCAAGAAGGCAAAGAACTTTGCCGAGGCAGACCGAATCCGTGACGAACTGAAGGCACAGGGTATCGAAGTCACCGACATTGCCGGCGGAGCCAAGTGGAAACGAGTATAAATGCTTTACAAAGGCGGCCGACCGGCCGCCTTTAAATAATTCTTGAGCAAGATACAGTTCTTGTGTTATAATACTATAATACAATTAAATTGTGAGGATATCTATGAATTGGAATGACCTGTTATCTCTGTCACTGGACATCGGCGAACAAATGCATGTGGCTGGTGCGGAGATCTACCGTGTGGAGGATTGCATCCAGCGGATCTGCCGTGCCTACGGTGCAACGGATGTGGATGTGTTTACCATTACCTCCAGTATTGTCCTGACCATCCAGGATCCCAACCGACAGCGATGGACCCAGACAAGGCGCATTGAAAAGAGCAAGATCAATCTTACCCGGGTGGATCAGCTGAACCGCCTGTCCAGAAAGATCTGTCAGGAACGGCCGAGTTATCGGGAATGTGATGCCATGTTTCAGGAGATCATGCATACACCCCGCTATCCCATGTGGGTGGAGTATGTGAGCTATGCATTGATCGCCGGAGCGTTTACTCTGTTTGCAGGCGGCAGCTGGCGGGATGGCGTGGTTTCCTGTCTGATCGGTGTATTTCTGCGTTATTATATTTCATTTGACCGGAAAATGCAGTTTAACCGGGTGTTTTCCAGTATTATTTCGTCTTTTGTGGTGGCGTTTCTGGCATTTTGGTCTGTTCGGTTGAATCTGGGGCAGTCTGTGGAGGATATTGTTATTGGCAATATCATGCTCCTGATTCCCGGTGTTGCTCTGACCAATTCCCTTCGTGACATGATCAGCGGCGATACCATGAGCGGTATTCTGCGGTTTATGGAGGCTTGCATCATTGCCCTTGCCATCGCCTCCGGCTATATTCTGGCAGGCTTCGTGATGGGAGGTGCTCTGTAATGACCGATCTTACCACAGCGATTTTGCAGATCGCCATGAGCATGGCAGGCTCCTTTGGTTTTTCCCTTCTGTATCACATCCGGGGAAAGAAGCTGCTGCTGGCTGCCCTTGGCGGCGGTCTTTCGTGGGCAATCCATCTGGCGTTGGCGCCGGTACTCCCCAGTGAGCCTGTCCGGTATTTCCTTTGCGCCTGTTTTGTTGCATTCTATGCGGAGGTTTTGGCACGGCTTCTGAAAACCCCTGCCACGACTTTTTTGATACCATCTATGATCCCCCATATTCCCGGCGGCTCTCTCTATACCACCATGCGTTATGCGCTGGAAAAGCAGTGGGAGCTTTGCCTCAGTCAGGCGTTCAACACCTTCAAACTGGCACTTGCACTGGCATTGGGCTTTGTTGCGGTTCTGATGATTTTCAATTTGATCGGCGTTCTCCAATCCCGGAAAAATAAGGAGGCAATTCATCCATGAAGCTGATGATTTTGGATGGCAACAGCATCATCAACCGTGCTTTTTACGGCATTCGCCCCCTGAGCACGAAGGATGGCCTGTTTACCAACGGTATCTTTGGTTTTTTGAATATTCTCCATAAGCTGCAGCAGGAGGACAAGCCCGATGCCCTGTGTGTGGCCTTTGATCTTCCGGGCCCGACCTTCCGCCAACTGCAGTATGAGGGCTATAAGGCCACCCGCCATGGGATGCCCGATGAACTCGCCATGCAAATGCCGGTTATGAAGCAGGTGCTGCAGGCCATGCGGATCCCCATTTATGAGTGTCAGGGCTGGGAAGCAGACGATGTGATCGGTACGGTCAGTAAGGTTTGCTGCAGCTCCGGCTGGAAGTGTATCGTTGTGACCGGAGACCGGGACAGCCTGCAGCTGGTCAACGACTGTGTTTCGGTCAAACTGGTGACGACCAAGGCAGGTCAGACCTCTGCCAAGCTCTACACGCCGGAGAGTTTTCGTGAAGAATACGGCTTTGCTCCCGAAAAACTCATCGACCTGAAAGCTCTGATGGGTGACAGCTCCGATAATATTCCGGGTGTTGCAGGGGTTGGCCCCAAGACGGCCACGGATCTGCTGCTGAAATTCGGCTCCTTGGATAGCATCTATGCAAATCTTGCCGACCAGCAGATTCGGGAAAGCCTGCGGAAAAAGCTGACGGAAGGGGAGGAAAATGCACGCCTGTCCTTCGACCTTGCTACCATCCGCTGTGAAGCTCCTATTCAATTTACACCGGAGGATGCGCTGGTGCAGGGTGTGGATCATGATGCGCTGCGCGCCTTGTTCCTGAAGCTGGAATTTGTGAAGCTGATGGATCGATACGGCCTGCGGGATGTGAAACCCGCCCGTGAGACTACCCCCTGCATGCCCTGCATGGCAGCTGCAGTGCCTTCTGATGATGTTCCCTGCGCCATTGTGCTTTCGGCAGATGGTTTGCAGGCTGCCGCGGCATGGGATGGCGGCGTGTTTGTGGGGGATGCAGCCTGTCTGAAAGACCGCTGGAATGCGGATGCTCCTGTGATCTGCGCCGACTGGAAGAGTCTGCGTAATCAGATTATGCAGATGGGCTGGAAGGATAGGGAAATGGCCTTTGATGTCTCGCTGGCGGCTTATGTACTCAATCCTTCCCAGAATGACTATTCCGTGGAAAAAATCGCCGCCGGCTATCTGGATCAGACGGCTGCAGCAGACGATCTGGCTGCAAAGGCTGCCGCTGTCTGGAAGCTATGGCCTGTGCTGGATAATCTTCTGCGGGAGCAGGGAATGCTGGAGCTCTATGAGAAGATCGAGCTGCCGCTGTGCGCGGTGCTTTCCGATATGGAGCGTGCAGGCATTACCGTGGACAGAATGGCACTGATGGCCTTCGGCAGTATGCTTTCCGAGCGAATTGAGGCTGCGCAGAAAACAGTCTATGCGCTGGCAGGCGAGGAATTCAATATCAACTCCACCAAAAAGCTGGGCGAGATTCTCTTTGACAAGCTGCAGCTGCCGCCGGTGAAAAAGACCAAAACCGGCTATTCCACCAATGCGGATGTGCTGGAAAAGCTGCGGCCTATGCATCCCATTGTGGATGCGGTTCTGGAATACCGGATGCTGACCAAGCTGTATTCCACCTATGCAGAGGGACTTCTGAAGGTCATTGCGGATGACGGACGGATTCATACGACCTTTCAGAATATGGTCACCGCCACCGGGCGCCTGTCCTCCACGGAGCCCAACCTGCAGAATATCCCCGTTCGCCGGGAACTGGGCAGTGAGATCCGGAAAATGTTTGTGGCGGATGAGGGCTGCGTGCTGGTGGATGCCGACTACAGCCAGATCGAGCTTCGTGTGCTGGCACATATTGCCGATGACGCTCATATGCAGCAGGCGTTCCTCTCCGGAGAGGATATTCATTCCGTCACGGCTTCGCAGGTTTTTTCGGTTCCTCTCGATGCTGTTACGCCGGATATGCGCCGCAATGCCAAGGCAGTCAATTTCGGCATTGTTTATGGAATTTCCGCATGGTCTCTCAGTCAGGATATTGCCGTAACGCCGGAGGAGGCCAAACGTTATATTGACGCCTATCTGGAAAACTACAGCGGTGTGCGGAGCTATATGAAAAATATCGTGGAGCAGGCAAAGGAAGCCGGTTTTGTCTCCACGATCTACGGACGGCGCCGGTATCTGCCGGAGTTGAAAAGCAGCAATTTCAATCTTCGCTCCTTTGGTGAGCGGGTGGCGCTGAATACGCCCATTCAGGGTACGGCGGCCGATATCATTAAGCTGGCCATGATTCGTGTTTCGAAGGTGCTGAAACAGCAGAAGCTTAAGGCCAGACTGCTGCTGCAGGTGCATGACGAACTGATCGTGGAGTGCCCGGTTTCTGAAGCGGAAAAAGTAAAATCCATTCTGGAGCGGGAAATGCAGCAGGTGGCGGAGCTTCGTGTGCCGCTGCTGGTGGAGGCCAAGGTGGGAGGCAGCTGGTATGAATCAAAGTAATGTGACCATCTGCCGGATGGAAGCCTGCCATGTGCCGCAGATTGCCGTACTGGAGCAGCTTTGCTTTTTCGACCCGTGGATCGAAGCCAGCATTCAAAGCGAACTGGATAATCCTTTAAGTCTCTGGTTAGTGGCTCTGGATGGCGATCGGGTGGCCGGTTATGTGGGCAGTCAGTCGGTGCTGGGGGAGGCGGATGTGATGAACATTGCGGTGTCTCCCGATTACCGGCATCAGGGGATTGCAAAGCGGCTGCTCCGATTCTTACAGAAATGTCTGACAGATGAGAACGTGCACAGCCTGACGCTAGAGGTCCGCCGCTCCAATGAACCCGCCATCGCACTTTATGCACAGGAGCATTTTGTGCAGGTGGGCTGTCGGAAAAACTATTACCGTCATCCCACAGAGGATGCGCTGATCCTCAGAAAGGAGTGGGTAATATGAAAATCATGGCGATTGAATCGTCCTGTGATGAAACTGCTGTAGCCATCGTTGAGGACGGCAGAACCGTTCTCACCGATTGTATTGCATCGCAGGTGGAGCTGCATAAGATCTACGGCGGTGTTGTGCCGGAGATCGCGTCCAGAAAGCATATTGAAGCCATCTACGGTCTGGCGGATCAGGCGCTGGAGACGGCAGGGCTGACCCGCTCCGATATCGATGCTGTGGCCGTCACCTATGCACCGGGTCTGATCGGTGCGGTGCTGGTGGGTGTGAACTTTGCCAAAGCTGCTGCCATGGCGCTGGATGTACCTCTGATTCCCGTGCATCACATCCGGGGGCATATTGCCGCCAATTATCTGGCCTATCCGGAGCTGGAGCCACCGTTTCTGAGTTTGGTTGCCTCTGGTGGGCATACAATGCTGGTGGATGTGAAATCCTATACGGAATATGAGATCCTCGGCTCCACCAGAGATGATGCGGCAGGGGAGTGCTTTGACAAGGTTGCCCGCCTTCTGGGGATGCCCTATCCCGGCGGTGCGGCGCTGGATCGCACGGCAAAGTCCGGCGATGAGACCAAATATCCGCTGCCGCGGACAAAGCTCAGCGGTAATCCGCTGGATATGTCCTTTTCCGGCCTGAAAACTGCCGCCATCAATCTGATCCACAATTCTCAGCAAAAGGGGGAAGAACTGGATATTCCTTCTCTGTGTGCTTCTTTTTCTGCGGCAGTCAGTGACATGCTGGTGCCGAGAACCATGGAGGCTCTGCGCCAGACCGGCTACAGCAAACTTGCCATTGCAGGCGGTGTCGCTGCCAACTCCCGCATCCGTGCGGATCTGCAGCGGGAGGCAGACAAAATGCACGCAGCGCTTTACATGCCGCCGCTGAAGCTTTGCGGTGACAACGGCGCCATGATCGGCGCGCAGGCCTATTATGAATATCTGGCAGGTGTCCGGGCAGGACAGGATCTGAACGCCTACGCCACCATGCCGATTACCGGCTGATATGATATGATCCTCCCGAAAGCAGACGTCTTTTGGGAGGATCATCTGCTTTCGGGAGAAATAAACAATATAGATTTTCGGCAAAAAGTTCTGAAGTCAAAATTCTGAAAAAGGGTTATGTAAATCTCTCTTTTTATTTATTGTTATAAAGTTTCATTGTTTATATGCAGTAATTTCTTTGTCAAACTGACAAATTTGATATGAAACATCGTTTCATCCTGTGAATAAATCTGTGGATACTGTGAATAACTTTAAACTTATAAGTCGTATAGGAATTTTACTGTCAACTTTAGTTATGAGCAGATTGCTTCAAAAAGTTCAAAGGTCACAGATAGGGCTCCTGTAAATTTATGATTGACGAATGATGTGAAATATGATAATATATCTGAGCTGTAAAATGTAATATGCTGGTATAGCTCAGTCGGTAGAGCAGCTGATTCGTAATCAGCAGGTCGTGTGTTCGAGTCACATTACCAGCTCCAAACCCATCCTGTTCAGGATGGGTTTTGTGTTTGTTATAAGTTCCTGTTGATTTATGTCCGTTTTGGTGGTATGATTTTGAAAAAGAAACCAAATGGAGGGAATTACCATGGATTATAAAAAACTGCAGAACGGCAGCGATATTCGCGGCGTTGCATTGGAAGGTATTGAAGGCCAGCATGTCAACCTGACGGAAGAGGTCTGCCGCAACATTGGCCGCGGCTTTGCCTGCTGGCTGAAGAACCGCCTGAACAAGGACGAAATGACCGTTGCCGTGGGCCGTGACTCCCGTCTGTCCGGTGAGGCTCTGTGCGGCTGGATCTGCGAAGCAATGGCTGCCCAGGGCATCCATGTTACCAATATCGGCATGGCGTCTACCCCCGCCATGTTCATGTCCACCGTTACCGGTGAAAAACCCTATGATGCTTCCGTGATGATCACTGCCAGCCATCTGCCCTTCAACCGCAATGGCTTCAAGTTCTTTACCAGAGACGGCGGTCTGGAAAAGCAGGATATTGCCTCCATTCTGTCTTATGCGGCAGGGGGAGAGACTACCGGTCTGGCAGCCGCAGAAGTTGTGACAGGCGAGTTTATGGATGCCTATGCCGCGATCCTCGTGGAAAAGGTTCGTTCCGCTACCGGCGAAAAGAAGCCTCTGGATGGCTTCAAAATTGTGGTGGATGCCGGTAATGGTGCAGGCGGCTTCTATGTGGAAAAGGTGCTGCAGCCTTTGGGCGCTGATACCACCGGCAGCCAGTTCCTTGAGCCCGATGGTTCCTTCCCCAACCACATCCCCAATCCTGAAGACGAAAAGGCCATGGAAGCCATCACCAAGGCTGTTGCCGACAATCAGGCAGATTTCGGCATTATCTTTGATACCGACGTAGACCGTGCAGGCGCTGTTTTGGCAGACGGCTCCGAGTTGAATCGCAACCGCATCATTGCCATGCTGGCTGCCATTCTGCTGCGGGAAAACCCCGGCACCACCATCGTCACCGACTCTATCACTTCCACCGGTCTAGCTGCCTTTATTGCCAAGCGCGGCGGCATCCATCACCGTTTCAAGCGCGGCTACCGCAATGTCATCAACGAGGCCATCAAGCTCAACAACAACGGTCAGGACTGCCAGCTGGCTATGGAGACCTCCGGTCACGGCGCATTCAAGGAGAACTACTTCCTCGACGACGGCGCTTACATCGTCACCAAGCTGCTGATCGAGCTGGCCCGCGGCAAGAGGGAAGGCTACCGTCTGGAAAGCCTGATCGCCGATTTGGCAGAACCCGCCGAGAGCAAGGAATTCCGCTTCAACATCCTGCTGGAGGATTTCAAGCCGTACGGTCTGGAAGTTCTGGACATGCTGCAGGTCTATGCTGCCCAGCAGCCCGGCTGGAGCATTGCTCCCAACAATTATGAAGGTGTTCGCGTCAATCTGGACGATGCCCACGGCAACGGTTGGTTCCTGCTCCGTATGAGCCTCCATGATCCTCTGATGCCCCTGAACATCGAGTCCGATTCCGAGGGCGGCGTCAAGACCATCGCCGGGGAACTGGCGGGCTTCCTGCTGTCCTGCGATAAGCTGGACACAGCCAAATTTGCAGCCTTTGTTGGATAAATCAAACGAAAGACCCGCGAAACAGATGTTTTGTGGGTCTTTCTATGCTTATTTCCAATTGATGAAGGTCAGATCCTCCAGCAAATAGCCGTTTTCTCCGGCATAGAGGGTGGAGATATGATCGGTATCCGGATTGAAGATTTCGCGGATGGTTTCACTGTTTCTCTGATGGGTTTCCAGCAGAAGATAAGCGGTATCCTTCAAAACTGTGAGTTCTTCCGGCATATCTCCCGGTGCATAGACTGCGGATTCGGCGATGGAGTTATCCTCCTGCATCTGCAGAAGCCGATATTCGATGGGTTCCGGTTTGATTCCAACGGAGATTGTAATGGAGTTAGAGAGGGTCGTGATTCTTTTTCCTTCGGTGACCGTATGGGTTTCCTCCAAAGTCTGAGAGTAAACACCGCCGTCCACATCACCACTGGAGTGGAAACCATGTCCGGGCGTCACATAGAAGCGCCCCTCACTGTCCTGATACACGGGGTTGAGATAGATCATAATGTCGCCAGAGTTTTGCACCATCCAGATCTCGCCTTCCAGTGTAACGCTATCCTCAAAATCAGTATAGTGGTAGGTGGTACGGGCGTTGAGAAGGCCTTCGCTGGAATACACGCGGTTATAATACTCTCCCTCGTCCTTCATGCGGGCGGTGACAAAGTGAATCCCTTTCAGATCAGAAAATAGCAGATCCTCATCTTCTATGGTCTCGCCGTTTTCACCGTAAAGTGTTTTTGGTACAAAGGAGGCATAGATCCGGCCCTGATAGGCACTGGTATCACCGTCAATGACGATATCACCGCCGATGATGTTCAGATGATCGTTGAGATAGGATTCCATATCAAACAGATCCAGATACTCTGTGGTCATCAGAACACCGACCAGTCGATCTTTGGCTGCTTCCATATCGGTTCGTGCCAGCTGACATCCGGTCATGGACAGCAGTAGCAGTAGGGAGAGTAAAACTGAACTAATCTTCTTCATGTTCATCCTCCAGGTTTCCGTCAAATTTCAAAAGATCTCCCACATCACATTCCAAAAAGTAGCAGATCCGGTTGATTGTACCGAAGCGGACGCCCTTCGCTTTTCCGCTTCGCAGAATGGACAGGTTGGCTTCTGTGATCCCGACCTTTGCACACAGCTCCTTGGAGGTCATGTTCCGGGCTTTCAGGATCTCGTCCAGATGGATTTTGATCGCCATAAAACCACCTCAAATAAACAGGTCGTTATCTTCCTGCAGCTGCTTGTTCTCCCGGATATACTGCGCGGCAAGAAGGACAGCCAGCACAAACAGCAGGGAATAAATGGGGAAGGTTACGGAAAATCTGCTGTAGTAAATGTTCTGCAGGAAGATGAGCTGCAGCACGAGATAGACGGCGTGGGAAATCACTATGAGCACAAGAGCAGCGCCACAGAGACGGGACAGTTTTTCCACAGCCAATACCGCTTCCACGGAGTGTTTTTCTGCCTGCAGAAGCCGCTGCGCCGCAAAAATGATCACCACATCCAGTGCGTAGGGCAAAACACTCAGCAGGTATTGCAGTACAAGAAACACATAGCTCGTACCCAAAAGAAGTTCGTTGCCGCGGTTGGTTTTCTGTAGCACGTCAATGGTATCGATCAGATCAGCAAGGCCGCTGCCGAAGATCAGATACACCAGCACAAAGCAGACCGCGCCGAGCAAAATGCGCAGATACCGGATCAGTCCGGAGCGGTTTGCGGCAAAGAAGCTCCGCACCATCCGAATGACCAGATAGCCTAAAAGGAAGGAATAGAACATTGTGCCCAGCAGTGTTTTTTCAAAATCTGAACCAAGAGAAAGGGGCGTTTTCTGAGAAATAATTCCGGGATTGATCATGCAGTACAGGGCAAGAAACAGATGCAGGCTGAGCAGGACAAGAAACCAGTCTTCGGGCTGCCGCTTTTTCCGCAGCAAAAATACAAGGGGAATCAGGCAAATCAGCACATACAGCACAATGGCAATGACATTTCCTGCCGCACCGAACAGGGAAAGATGCCGCAAGCCCAACGCGATCTGTTCCAGAGGAAAGGCGGCAATATCTGTAAACAGGCTCGGAAGAACATCCCGAAGCAGTGTCAACAGCACACTGACTGCAGCGGTGGCGGTCAGTGCAGACAGAAATACTTTCTTTTTCATAGCGACCTCCTTGCGAATTATTGTTTTTCAATAATTACAATTGAAGCATAACACGATAATTATTGTTTGTCAATAATTATTCTAAAAAAAAGAAGATGCCTCTTGGCATCTTCTTACTTGTACTGCGTGACAGACGGTTCGCAAAGCTCCAGATAATGATCGATGACCGACTGGGGCGAGAGGATCCTTGCGCGGTCACCGAAGCCTGCAAGCCAGCCGAGGAACAGGGGAGAGATGGCAATGTCCATGGAGAAAACAAAATGATCCTCTCCATCGGGAATGAGCATGGTGTCCTGCCCGAAACGATCAATGACTACACCGACAAGGCTCTTATGAAACCGCATCCGAACTGTGGTGGTCTCCCGTCCGAACATGCCGAACACATTTCGTCCATAGGCTGCGGCATTCAGGCTTTTAGCCTCCGGATCCATATAGCGGGACGTGCCGGTGGTCTCAATATTTGTCATCTTGTCCACACGGTAGTGGGTGATTCCGTGTCGGGCAGAATGGGCCACCAGATAGTAGTTCTCGTCATCCCAGATCAGGCCGTAGGGACTGGCTTCGTAGATGCCGGGGCGGTCATGGCGTTTTCCGTCGATCCCCCACTCAAAATACCGGAACTTGATCTGAGAATTCTGGGCGATGGCATCATGTAGTCGGTCTACATTGTAGTAGATACTTTCGTTCATGGTTTTGACCCGACCGGAGACCACGACCTGACGTTTCAGGCTGCCTGCCTCATAATTGCTGGTTAATTGGCTGAGCTTGGAGATCAGCTGCATGGATTTCTTTGTGGTCAGGAATTTGGAGGATTGCACCGCATCGACCAGCAGCTTCAGCTCTGGAAGCTCAAATTCCCGGGAGGCCAGATAGTAGCCGCCGTTCCGACCCGGCTTGTGCAGAATATCCATACCGAAATCCTGCAGGCACAGAATGTCGCTGTAAATGGCTTTCCGTTCCGCCTTAATATCATGGGAAGCCAGATAATCCAGAATTTTCTGGGTGTTCAGAGGATGCAGCTCATCAGATTGCTCCTCCAGCAGCTTTTTCAGATATAAGAGCTTCAGTTTCTGTCCTTCGGATTTTGCCAAAGCAATCACGCTCCTTGTTATTAATGTACAAAAAATCGGACAGAAAATCAAGGGCTAGTGACCTGAAAATTTTTCAGGTTGCAAAATGATTTGTAATGGTCTATGATGAAAATAGAAACGATATGATGATATGCAGCCCATCGGAAAGGAGTGTTGTCCTTGGCGAGTTTTGTGTTAAAAGGCCATATTTGCCATAGTTTTGATCGAAATCAGATCCAAGTATTCGAAAACCATTATCTTGTTTGTATCGATGATCTGTGCGCCGGTGTGTTTTCTCAGCTGCCGGAGCAATACCGGGCTCTGCCCCTCACCGATTACGGTGACAGGATCATCATCCCTGGTATGTCCGACCTGCACATTCATGCGCCGCAGTTTTCTTTCCGCGGACTGGGCATGGATATGGAACTGCTGGACTGGCTCCATGAGCATACCTTCCCGGAGGAGAGCAAGTATGCCGATCTGGCCTATGCCGATCTGGCCTACGGTCAGTTTGTGGAGCATCTGCGCCGCAGTGAGACGACCCGTCTGAGCGTCTTTGCCACGATCCACCGGAAAGCCACGGAGCTTCTTATGGATAAGCTGGAAAACAGCGGACTGATCTCCTATGTCGGCAAGCTGAATATGAACCGGAATTCTCCTGATTACTATCGGGAGGCTACCACAGAATATTCCATTTCCGAAACCAGAAAATGGCTGGAGGAGACAAAAGATAAGTGGCAGCGCACAAAGCCCATTTTGACGCCCCGATTTATCCCTTCCTGTACCGATGATCTGATGACGGAGCTGGGAAGGCTGAGCAGGGAATACGGTGTACCCACGCAAAGCCACCTTTCGGAGAACCTCGGTGAGATCGCGTGGGTTGGAGAATTGGTGCCGGAAGCAAGAAACTATGGAGATGCCTACCACCGGTTTGGGATGTTCGGTGGCGATCATAAATGCATCATGGCCCATTGCGTCTATTCCGATGAGCTGGAAATGGCGCTGATGAAGGAAAACGGCGTGTTTATTGCCCATTCGCCGGAATCCAATATCAATGTGGCATCCGGTGTGGCGCCCATCAACCGTTATCTGGATTACGGTCTTAACGTTGGTCTGGCTTCGGATATTGCCGGCGGCAGTCATGAAAGCCTGTTCAAGGCCATGACCCATGCCATTCAGTCCTCCAAGCTGCGCTGGCGTCTGCTGGATCAGTCGGTGCCGTTTTTGACCTTTGACACGGCCTTCTATCTGGCCACCCGGGGCGGGGGTGCGTTCTTCGGAAAGGTTGGCGCTTTCGACCCGGGCTATGAGGTGGATGCGGTCATTCTGGATGACAGTAATTTGGATCATCCCCAACCGTTGACAGTCAAGCAGCGGCTGGAGCGGATCGCCTATCTGGGCGACGAGCGGAACATCTGCGGCAAATACGTCTATGGCAGAAAGCTGTTTTGAGAGAAAAAGGTGCGCAGGATAACCTTCGTACCTTTTTCTGTGCTTGACTTAAAAATTTCTGGGTTTATAATGAAGGTATCTTATCAGAAACGGAGAATTCCTATGAAAATTGCAGTTACTTATGAAAACGGAGAAATTTTCCAGCATTTTGGCCACACGGAGCAGATGAAAATCTACGAAGTGGAAAACGGCACGGTGGTATCCTCTCAGGTACTTTCCACCAACGGCAGCGGTCACGGTGCGCTGGCAGGCTTCCTGCGGGCACATCAGGTTGAGGTTCTGATCTGCGGCGGTATCGGCGGCGGCGCCCAGATGGCACTTGCTGAAGCCGGGATCAAGCTCTATGGCGGCTGCCGCGGCAATGCGGATCAGGCAGTGGAGAACTTGCTGAACAATACTCTGATGTATAACCCCAATGTGCAGTGCAGCCACCATGAAGGCGGCCATGACTGCGGTCACGATTGCGGCTCTCATGATGATCATGAGTGCCGCCACGGCGATTGCGGCAGTGCCGATGACTATAACCAGATGATCACCCTGACGGTGGTGGACGAAAACGGCGAAGCACAGGATTGTGATTTCCGTGTCATCGGCATCTATCCCGTGCAGAAGCAGAAGTACATCGCTCTGACGCCCGATTTGGACGCACCGGAGCTGGAAGCCGATATTTTCCTGTTCCGTTATCTGGAAGAAGACGGTCAGGCAAACGTGGAAGAGATCGTGGATGATGAAGAATTTGCCATGGCTGCCGATGCCTTTCAGCAGTGGCAGCTGAGCCGTTGATCTATGCTGGATAAAGAGTTGTTGGAACAGCAGCTTTCTGAGCTGCCGCTGTTCCAGTATGCGTTTGTTTCCAGCAGTGAACTGCTGTTTACGCCGCGGGTGCGCCATGTCTGCCGAGAAGAGTGCGAAATGTACGGTAAGTCCTGGGCCTGTCCACCGGCGGTGGGAACGGTGGAGGAATGTCGGCGCAGATGTCTGACCTTTCCGGAGTTGCTGATGATCTCCACCGTGACGGAAGTGGCGGACATTGCCAACATGGAAGAGACCCTTGCCACCAGAGGGGATCATGAAGAAATCACCCATCAGATTACGGAACTGATCCGGGCGCAGGACTGTGAAACCTATACGCTTTCCACAGAGGCCTGCGCCATCTGCGAGAAGTGTTCCTATCCCGATGGCCCCTGCAGACATCCGGATCGGATGTTCCCCTGCGTGGAAAGCCACGGAATTCTGGTGACGGATCTGTGCGAAAAGCACGGAATGGAGTTCTTCAACGGCAACATTGTCACTTGGGTCTCGCTGATCCTGTTTAAATAAACAAATGGGCTGCTGCACGATTTGGCAACAGCCCATTTTATTATTTGCCCACGCAGAACCGGGAGAAGATCCGGTTGGTGATCTCTTCCCGCATGGTCTGCCCGGTGATTTCACCCAGAGCCTCCATGGCGGCTTCCACATCCACCAGAACCGCGTCCGGTGTCATCATGTCCTTCATGGAGGTGAGGGCGGCATCGATGGCTTTGCCTGCCCGGGCTACGGCCTCAGCCTGCCGTGCATTGGTGAGAATGGAGCCGTCACAGGGGAGAGAATCGTCATACAGGCAGTCCAGAACGGCTTCCAGCTGCTCCATACCCTCTCCGGTTTTGGCACAGAAGGGTACCACCCAGTCGAAGGGAAGATCGGAAGGCAGCACGGTCTGCTGCAGATCTTGCTTGTTCAGAATTGCAATACACCGGGAGGCGTCCATGGCAGCCCTTTGGGCGCGGAAATCCTCCTCTGTCAGCGATCCGGAGCCGTCGCAGACGTAAATGGCCAGATCGGCTGTGGCTGCGGCGGCTTCGGCCCGTTCCACACCCATTTGCTCGATCTGATCTTCCGTGGTTCGGATGCCGGCAGTGTCCACAAGACGGAGAAGATGTCGGCCTAGCTTCACGGTTTCTTCCACGGAATCCCGGGTGGTACCGGCGATATCGGTGACAATCACCCGGTCGAAGCCTGCAAGGGCGTTGAGGAAGCTGGATTTTCCTGCATTGGGCTTGCCGAGAATGACGGCGCGGATGCCCTTTTTCAAAACCTTACCGCGTCCATAAGTTGCCAGCAGGCGGAACAGACTGTCAGAGGCCTGTTCCAGCTGCTGCCGGAAATCCGTCAGCACGAAGGGGTCGATATCCTCGTCCGGATAGTCCAGCACAGCGTGGAAATGAGCCATGATATCCGTCAGACAATCATAGATGGGTGCGATTTTCCGGAGCATGACACCGCCAAGCTGACCAACAGCATTGGCTGCGGCCTCTGTGGTTTCGGCATCGATCAGATCGATGACGGCCTCGGCCTGCGTCAGATCCATCCGTCCATTGAGGAAGGCACGTTTGGTAAATTCACCGGGTCCTGCCTGTCTGGCGCCGTGGGCAAAGAGCGATTCCAGACCGGCTGTGAGCACAGCGGGGGAGCCGTGGCACTGGAACTCTGCCGTATCCTCACCGGTATAGGAATTGGGTGCGTGGGAAACGGTCAGCAGCACTTCATCAATAATCCGTCCGAAGCGGTCGTGGAGATGACCGATGACCAGCTTCCGGTCGGAAATACGATCCATTGTTTCAAATCGGGGTGTAAAGACTTTTTCGGCAAGGGCAATGGCGCCTTCGCCGGACATTCGGATGATGCCGATGGCAGAAGCCTGCCAGCCGGTGGCAACGGCTGCAATGATATCAGACATGGGTGTTCCTCACTTGTGTGTTTTTTCTAATTATATCGGTTTTTGAACCACTTGACAACCGTTGGTTTTTAAAGTATCATATGAACAGATGCTCATACGTTAGGAGGAAAGAAACATGGATTATCAGCATATCCATCACGGGGAGTTAATCGCGCAGGTTCAATCTTCCATGCCCGATGATGATTTGTTGTGCGATATTGCAGAATTGTTCAAGGTGTTCGGGGACACCACCCGGACGAAAATCCTGTCAGCCCTCTTTGGAAGAGAGCTGAGTGTCTGCTGCATTAGCGAGATCGTGGGTATGTCGCAATCTGCCGTCAGT
Organism: Candidatus Avilachnospira sp.; assembly: GCA_045530865.1. Lineage (GTDB taxonomy): Bacteria > Bacillota > Clostridia > Oscillospirales > Oscillospiraceae > Avoscillospira. The sequence goes on along the minus strand of JAZSCX010000062.1, from coordinate 22,904 downwards.
CATCAGCTTCGCATCCTGCGCCAGACCAAGGTGGTTAAAAACAGGCGGCAGGGCAAGGAGATCTATTATTCGTTGGATGACGATCATATTGAACAGATCTATCAGCTGGCATTGATACACCTGCATGAAGAAAGGAATGGATAAGATGGAAAAAAACTTTCGGATCAAAAACCTTTGCTGTGCAAACTGCGCCGCGAAAATCGAACGGGCAGTTCAAAAAATCAAAGGTGTGGAGGAGGCCTCTTTGAGTTTTATGGCACAGCGCCTGCGAATCGTTTGTGAAGAACAGGATCTTCCGGCCATCCTGGAACAAATTCAGGCAGCTGCAAAGAAGATTGAACCGGACTGCGAGATTATTGGGTAAGGGTATGAAAAAACAAAAAAGAGAATGTTTGCGAATACTCTGCACTGTGATTCTGTTTGCTGTGGCTGTGATGACTGCGGCGCTGATCGAGCTGCCGCGGTACGTGGAATCTGTGATGTTTCTGATAGTCTATCTGCTGATCGGTTTCGATATCCTTCTGGAGGCGGTCGGGGGAATTGGCAGGGGACAGGTGTTTGATGAGAATTTCCTGATGGTGCTGGCAACGATCGGTGCTTTTGCCATTGGCGAATATCCGGAAGCGGTGGCGGTGATGCTGCTGTATCAGACCGGAGAACTGTTTCAGCGATATGCCGTTGAGAAATCCAGAGGTTCCATCTCCGATTTGATGGAGCTGCGGCCGGATCTGGTTCGCGTCATAACGGAAACCGGAGTCGAAAAAATTCTACCGGAGGAAGCTGCTGTTGGACAGCTCATTCAGGTCAGACCGGGAGAGCGAATTCCGTTGGACGGCGTTGTGGTTTCCGGGCAGAGTGCGCTGGACACCTCGGCGCTGACCGGTGAAGCAGAGCCGCAGTTCTGCAGCCCCGGTGACACGGTTTTGTCCGGTGTGATTGTCACTTCCGGTATGCTGGAGATTCGGGTGGAAAAGGCATATTACGATTCGACGGTGTCCAAAATCCTGGATATGGTGGAAAACGCATCGGGGAGTAAGGCCAGAACAGAGCGGTTTATCACCCGTTTTTCCAAATACTACACGCCGGTTGTGGTTGTTTTGGCATTTATTCAAGTGGTAATACCCCCGTTATTTAGCGGGGAATGGGTTAAATGGATCCAAAGCGCCATGAATTTTCTGGTAGTTTCCTGCCCCTGTGCACTGGTGATTTCCGTTCCCCTCAGCTTCTATTGCGGTATTGGCGCCGCCTCCCGGCATGGAATTCTGGTGAAGGGCGGCAATTATCTGGAGCAGATCTCCAAAATCAATACCTTTGTGTTTGATAAAACCGGAACCCTGACCTGCGGTACATTCTGTGTGCAGCAGGTATTCCCGGAGGAGCAACGCGCGGAGATCCTTCATGCCGCTGCCATTGCGGAGCATGGTTCTACGCATCCGGTGGCACAGTGTGTGATTCAGGAGGCGGGATCAGTTTCGGCTGAAGGCTGGAAGATCACAGAATATGCCGGCAAGGGTGTTTGTGCCCGGAAGGATCACAGGGAAATTCTGGTCGGAAACAAAAGATTTATGCAGGAAAAGGGATTGGATGTCGATCCTGCTTCTGTTGCCGGAACGGTGTTGTATGTGGCGGTTGACAGACAGTATTTGGGACTGATCTCCATAGCAGATCAACTGAAACGCAATTCTGCGGAAGCGGTGAAGCAATTAAAGCGGCAGGGCGCCCGCGCCGTAATGCTGACAGGCGACCGCAGGGCCGCAGCGGAAGAAATCGCAAAGCTGGCAGGCGTGGATCATTATGAAGCGGAGCTTCTGCCCGGAGATAAAGTCCGGATCGTGGAGCAGCTTCTGGATCAGCAGGAAAAGGGCGATATTCTGGCCTTTGTCGGTGACGGCATCAACGATGCACCGGTCATCATGCGGGCCGATGTTGGCATTGCCATGGGAGGAATTGGCAGCGATGCTGCCATTGAAGCGGCAGATGTGGTGCTGATGCACGACGATCTTTCTGCACTCCTTGTGGCACAGCAGATTGCGAAAAAGACGATTCGTGTCGTCTATCAGAATATTGTGTTTGCCCTTGCCATTAAACTGCTGGTGCTGGCGTTGACACCATTTGGATATGTGTCCATCTGGCTGGCGATTTTTGCCGATGTGGGTGTTGCCGTTCTGGCAATCCTCAATGCTATGCGGGCGGCAAAAGTACCTAAATCGATATCCAATATATAGGAAAATTCCACAGAAAAACAAGACAAACGCATCAAGAATCCATCACTTTGCTGTACTAAAGAAAAATGCCGGAAAGCACCTTGACAAGGTGCTTTCCTTATGATAAGATATGCCCAACATCGACAAAGACCATGAAGGAAATATGCTTGGATCGGGCGTTTCAGAGAGCCGGCGGCAGCTGTGAGCCGGTACCGAGGATCCTGTGCATTCTGGTTCCGGAGTTGAGTTTCCCAAAGGTGTACTGAGTAGGAAATTCCGGTTGCCCCGTTACAGGCTAGAAGCTTGCTGGAGCTTCGAAGAGTGATCGTCCATCCTCAGGATGCGATAATCAGGGTGGTACCGCGATAATTCGTCCCTGAAGCCGAATGGCTTCGGGGCTTTTTTTCAAGCATATCGCCGCATTCAGCAATAATTTATAAAGGAGGAAACCCAATATGCAAATGACAGGCGCGAAAATTTTGATGGAATGTCTGTTGGAGCAGGGCGTTGATACAATTTTTGGCTATCCCGGCGGAACGATTTTGAATGTCTATGACGAGCTGTACAACTACGGTGATAAGGTGAAGCACATTCTGACCGTCCATGAGCAGGGCGCTTCCCATGCTGCAGACGGCTATGCCAGATCCACCGGCAAGGTGGGTGTGTGCTTTGCTACCTCCGGTCCCGGTTGTACCAACCTGACCACCGGCATTGCCACGGCCTATATGGACAGCTCTCCTGTTGTATTTATCACCTGCAATGTGGCGGAAAATCTGATCGGCAAGGACTCATTCCAGGAGGTCGATATCACCGGTATTACCATGCCGATCACCAAGTGCAATTACATCGTCCGCGATGTGACCAAGCTGGCGGATGTGGTTCGCGAGGCCTTTGCCATTGCCCTCGGTGGTCGACCCGGCCCTGTGCTGATCGACATTCTGAAGAATGTCACGGCTGCAAAAACGGAGTTTACGCCTCTGAACCGGGAAGAGCATTCCAAGCAGGGCAAGCTGGGCGCACTGGTGAAGCGGGCGTCCCATGATCTGAAGCTGCCGGAACCGGATATCAACGATGTGGATATTCTGGCAGACATGATCCGGAAGTCCAAAAAGCCCATGCTGATCTGCGGCGGCGGTGTGGTTCGCGGCAGAGCAGACAAAGAATTCAACGAATTTGCAGTTCGGATCGATGCTCCTGTTGCCATCACCGTTATGGGTGCCGGCGGTTTCAAGGGCAGAAATCCTCTGACCACCGGCATGATCGGCATGCACGGCTCTCAGGCCTCCAATATGGCGGTCGATGCCTGCGATCTTCTGATCGCCGTGGGCTGCCGGTTCTCTGACCGCGTGGCGCTGGATCCAGCCACCTTCGCCAAGCAGGCCACCATTGTGCAGATTGATATTGACCGGTCTGAGATCAACAAAAATGTCGAAACCGATCACCATATCATCGGTGATGCCAAGCGTGTTTTGGAACTGCTGCTGCAGCGCCTGGATCAGCAGGATCACGAGGAATGGAAGAAATATGTATTCTCCTTCAAAACGGAGACCGAGTATGATGAGGGCGGCAACACCCTGACCCCCAAGCAGATCTCCGATGTGATCGCCCGGCTCTGCCCGCAGGATACCATGGTTTGTACCGATGTGGGTCAGCATCAGATGTGGGTCGCTCAGCATTTCCACTATGATTATCCCGGTCAGCTCATGACCTCCGGCGGTTTCGGCACCATGGGCTTCGGCCTTGGCGCCGCCATTGGCTCTCAGGTGGGCAATCCCGATAAAACGGTCATCCATATCACCGGTGACGGCAGCTTCCGCATGAACTGCAATGAGCTTGCCACCGAGTCCTATTATAAGCTCCCCATTATCACCTTTATCTATAACAATCAGGTGCTGGGTATGGTTCGGCAGTGGCAGCACTTGATCTACAATGAACATTATTCCCAGACCACAATGGACCGTGCTCCCGATTTTGTGAAGCTGGCAGAGGCCTACGGCCTTGGCGGCAAGCGGGTCTGCACCGTTCCGGAACTGGAAGAGGCTGTGAAGGAAGCGCTGGCCAGCGGTCACGGCTACGTGATCGACTGTGCGATCCATATGGACGAGATGGTTCGTCCCATGGTTCCCGGCGGTGGTCGGATCACCAACTTCCTGGTGGATTAAGGAGGTATTTTCATGGATCAACTTGCAAGACGGTCTTTGTCTGTTCTGGTTGACAACGAAGCCGGTGTTCTCTCTCAGATCTCCCGGATGTTTTCCAGAAAGGGCTACAATATCGAATCCCTCGCCGTGGGCACAACCGATGATCCCTGTGTGTCCCGTATCACCATCGAGGTGATGGCCGATGAAAAGCATACCAATCTGCTGTGCAACCAGCTGCGGAAGCTGCTGCCGGTTCATTCTGTGAAGCTGCTCAATCCCAACAATTCCATTCGCAGAGAGCTGATTTTGGTCAAGGTCAATGCGGACAGCAGTGAAGCCTGCAACCGCGTGATTCAGATCGCCAATATTTTCCGCGCGTCCGTCATTGATGTGTCGTCCACAACGCTGACCCTTGCCATGATCGGCGAGGAAAGCAAGGCGGACGCCATTGTTAATCTGGTCAAAGAGTTCGGCATCCTGGAACTGGTGCGTACCGGTATGGTGGCGCTGGAACGAGGTACAGATACAATCTACGAAGCAACCAAAGAAAAAGGAGAGTTCGATTATGGCAAAAATGTATTATGAGAAGGACTGCGATCTGGGCAAGCTGGACGGCAAGAAGATCGCTATCGTTGGTTACGGCTCTCAGGGCCATGCACACGCACTGAACCTGCGCGACAGTGGCTGTGATGTGATCATTGGTCTGCGTAAGGGCGGCAAGTCCTGGCCTGTTGCAGAGAAGGATGGCTTCGCCGTTATGACCGTTGCCGAGGCAACTCAGGCTGCCGACATCATCATGATCCTGATCAATGATGAGGCTCAGGCTGATATGTACAAGAAGGATATCGCTCCCTATCTGACCGAGGGCAAGGCCATTGCGTTTGCCCACGGCTTCAATATCCGCTACAAGCAGATCGTTCCCCCTCCCTATGTGGATGTTTTCATGGCTGCTCCCAAGGGTCCCGGACACACCGTCCGCTCTCAGTATGTGGCAGGCAAGGGCGTTCCCTGTCTGATCGCTGTGGAGCAGAATGCTTCCGGCAAGGCCTATGACATCGCTCTGGCTTACATCGCCGGTATCGGCGGCGCAAGAGCCGGTATTCTGGAGACCACCATGAACGAAGAGACCGAGACCGACCTGTTCGGTGAGCAGGCTGTTCTGTGCGGCGGCGTGGTCGATCTGATGCGCTGCGGCTTCGAGACCCTGGTTGAGGCCGGCTACAAGCCCGAGAACGCCTACTTCGAGTGCATCCACGAGATGAAGCTGATCATTGACCTGATCAACAAGGGCGGCGTAGCTGCCATGAACTACTCCATCTCCGACACCGCTGAGTACGGCGAGTACGTCTCCGGCCCCAGAATCCTGCCCTACGAGCAGACCAAGGCCAACATGAAGGCAGTTCTGAACGACATTCAGGACGGCACCTTTGCCGGCAAGTGGATCGCTGAAAACAAGAACGGCCGCTGCTTCTTTAATTCCAAGCGTGAGCAGCTGAAGAAGCATCAGATGGAGATCGTCGGTCAGGAGCTCCGCGAGAAGATGCTCTGGAAGAACGATTCCGATCTGGACTCTGCATCCAACTAAGTTTTTTATCCCATCCCGGAGTATTCTCCGGGATGGGAATTGACGGTTGAACAGGGGTAATGTTTGGTTGCCTGTGTTGAACTTTCAATTGCTGAAATACATTACGGAGGGATATCATGCTTTCTGATAACATTAAAAAAGGCGTGGAACGCGCCCCCAATCGCAGCCTTTTGTTTGCACTCGGTCTGACGGAGGAAGAAATTTCCCGACCCATCGTCGGTATTGTAAGCTCCCATAATGAGATCGTACCCGGTCATATGAACATTGATAAGGTCGTGGAAGCCGTCAAGGCCGGTGTTCGGGCTGCCGGCGGTACCCCCATCATGTTCCCCGCCATTGCCGTCTGCGACGGCATTGCCATGGGCCACGTGGGCATGAAGTATTCTCTGGTCACCCGGGATCTGATCGCCGATTCCACGGAGGCCATGGTCATGGCCCACCAGTTTGACGGCCTTGTCATGGTGCCCAACTGCGATAAGAACGTGCCCGGTTTGCTGATGGCAGCTGCCAGACTGAACATTCCCACCATTTTCTGCTCTGGAGGCCCCATGCTGGCCGGTCACCTGAAGGATGGCCGCCGCACCTGCTTGAGCCATATGTTTGAAGCGGTCGGCGCTTATCATGCAGGCACGCTGGATGAAAAGGGCGTTCTGGATTATGAAGAACACGCCTGCCCCTCCTGTGGTTCCTGCTCCGGTATGTATACCGCCAACTCCATGAACTGCCTGACGGAGGCCATTGGCATGGCGCTGCCCGGCAACGGCACCATTCCTGCACCGCTGTCTGCCCGCATTCGTCTGGCAAAGAAGGCCGGTATGCAGGTCATGGAGCTGATCAAAAAGAACATTCGTCCCGGCGATATTATGACTGCCGCCGCGCTGCACAATGCGGAAACGGTGGATATGGCACTGGGCTGCTCCACCAACACCATGCTCCATCTGCCCGCCATTGCCCATGAGGCCGGTGTGGAGATCAGTCTGGACGAAAGCAACGCCATCAGCGCCAGAACTCCCAATCTGTGCCATCTGGCCCCTGCCGGTGACACCTTTATGGAGGATCTGGGTCACGCCGGCGGCGTTTACGCCGTGATGAAGGAACTGACCAAGCGGGATCTGCTCCGTCTGGATGTGATGACCGTTACAGGCAAGACCATGGGCGAAAATCTCGCCGATGTGAAAAATCTGGACGAAACCATCATTCGTCCTCTGGAGAATCCCTATTCCCAGTCCGGCGGTATCGCTGTTCTGAAGGGCAATCTGGCGCCTGACGGCTGTGTGGTCAAGCAGTCTGCCGTTGCTCCCGAGATGATGAAGCACGAAGGCCCTGCCAGAGTGTTCAACTCCGAGGAAGAAGCCATTGCCGCCATCTACGGCAAACAGATCAAGCCCGGTGATGTGGTGGTCATCCGCTATGAAGGCCCCAAGGGCGGCCCTGGTATGCGGGAAATGCTTAATCCCACCTCTGCCATCTGCGGCATGGGTTTGGGTGAAAGTGTGGCGCTGCTGACCGACGGTCGGTTCTCCGGCGCCACCAGAGGTGCATCCATCGGTCATGTCAGCCCCGAGGCTGCTGCCGGCGGTAATATTGCGCTGGTGGAAGAGGGCGACTGGATCGCCATCGATATTCCCAACTGTAAGATCGAACTGAAGGTCTCTGAGGAAGAGCTGCAGCGCCGTCGTTCTGCATGGGTGTGCCCGGAGCCTAAGATCAAGACCGGCTATCTGGCACGGTATGCCAAGCTGGTTTCCTCCGCCGACAAGGGCGCTATTCTGCAGGGTTAAGAGGGAAGCATATGAAACAGGTCAAAATTTTTGATACCACACTGCGTGACGGTGAGCAGTCTCCCGGCTGCAGCATGAACCTGCGGGAAAAGCTGGAGGTTGCCCAGTGTCTGGAAAAGCTGAAAGTTGACGTCATTGAGGCAGGCTTTGCCATTGCCTCTCCCGGTGACTTTGAATCCGTCCAATCCGTTGCCAATCTGATCAAGGATTGCTCCGTTGCCTCTCTGGCAAGAGCGACGGAAAAGGACATCGATGTGGCCTGGAATGCGGTAAAAAACGCTGCCGATCCCAGAATCCACACCTTCCTCGCCACCAGTCCTCTGCACATGGAATACAAGCTGAAAATGTCCCCGGAGCAGGTGCTGGAACGGGTAGAAAAGATGGTTGCCCATGCAAAGAAGTACACCTCCAACGTGGAATTTTCCGCAGAGGACGCCACCAGAAGCGATTTCGAATTCCTCGCAAAAGTGGTGCGGACGGCCATTCGCAGCGGCGCTACCACCATCAACCTGCCCGATACGGTGGGTTACACCACCCCTGCGGAGATGCAGGCGCTGATTGCCTATATTTTGGAGCATGTGGAAGAAGCTCGCGATGTGGATCTTTCCGTCCACTGCCACAACGATCTGGGCATGGCGGTTGCCAACTCTCTGGCAGGTGTTCTGGGCGGCGCAACCCAGATCGAATGCACCATCAACGGCTTGGGCGAGCGTGCGGGCAACACCTCTCTGGAGGAGGTCGTCATGGCCATGCGTACCCGCCCTGATATCTATCAGGCACAGACCCGGATTGAAACCACGCAGATCTACCGTTCCAGCAAAACGGTCTATGATATCATCGGTCAGACGGCGCCGCTGAACAAGCCCATTGTGGGCAGAAACGCATTCCTCCATGAGAGCGGCATTCATCAGCACGGCGTTCTGGCCAATAAGCAGACCTATGAGATTCTTACCCCTGAATCCGTGGGTATCCGCACCAACAATCTGGTGCTGGGCAAGCACTCCGGCAAGCACGCCTTTGAGAGCCATTTGAAGGATATGGGTATTGAGCTGACTGCCGAAGAGCTGCAGCAGTGCTTTGAGGAGTTCAAGGTTCTCTGCGACAAGAAAAAGACCATCACCGATGCGGATCTGGAAGCCATCGTCACCCACAACACCCGCGAGGTGGAGGTGGAGGACGGCTACAAGCTGGATTGGTTTGCCGTACATACCAGCAACTTTACCACAGCCACCTGTACCATCAGCCTGTTCAAGGGCGAAAGCAAGGTGGAAGAGGTCTGTCTTGGCGACGGCCCCATCGATGCCGCATTCAATGCTATCGATAAGATCGTCAACCCCGTGGAGCACACGTTTGAAATCTTCTCTATCAACTCCATTTCCGAAGGCAAGGATACGCTGGGCAACGTTACGGTGAAGCTCTCCTCCAGCGGACGGCATTTCAGCGGCCGAGGCCTTTCCACGGATATTATCAAGGCCAGTATTGTGGCCTATATCGATGCAACCAATAAAATGCAGGCGCATTTTGCGAAGCAGGAGGGATAAGCTATGGGAATGACTATGACCCAGAAAATTCTGGCAGCCCATGCGGGTTTGAAGTCTGTAAAAGCCGGTGACCAGATCGAAGCGAAGCTGGATCTGGTGCTGGGCAACGATATTACAACACCGGTTGCCATTACGGTGTTTGACAAGACCGGTTTCAACAAGATTTTCGACAAGGATAAGATCGCCATCGTTCTCGACCACTACACTCCCTGCAAGGACATCAAGTCCGCAGAGCTGTGCTATCAGGCCAGAGAATTTGCCAAGCGCTTTAACATCACCCATTTGTACGATGTGGGCAATGTGGGTATCGAGCACGCTCTGCTGCCGGAAAAGGGTCTGACGGCGCCCGGTGAACTGATTATCGGCGCCGACTCCCATACCTGTACTTACGGTGCGCTGGGTGCCTTCTCCACCGGTGTGGGTTCCACGGATATGGCAGCCGGTATGGCAATGGGCGAAAACTGGTTCAAGGTCCCCTCTGCCATTCAGGTGGTTTTGAAGGGCAGCCTGCAGCCCTATGTCAGCGGCAAGGATGTGATTTTGCACCTGATCGGACTGATCGGTGTGGATGGTGCGCTGTATCAGTCTCTGGAATTCACCGGCGAGGGCGTTTCCTCCCTGACCATGGATGATCGGTTCACCATTGCCAATATGGCCATTGAAGCCGGTGCCAAGAACGGCATCTTCCCGGTGGATGAAAAAACACTGGAGTATATCAAGGATCGCGTCAACCGTCCCTACACGGTCTATGAAGCCGATCCCGACGCCGAATATACCCGTCAGGTCGTGATCGATCTGGATACGCTGGAGCCTACCGTCAGCCTGCCCCATCTGCCCTCCAATACCAGAACCATTGGGGAAGTGAAGGGCATGTCCATTCAGCAGGTGGTCATCGGTTCCTGCACCAACGGTCGTATTTCCGATCTTCGTGCCGCAGCAGAGATTCTCAAAGGCAGACAGGTTGCCAATGGCATCCGTGCCATTGTGATCCCTGCCACGCAGGCCATCTATCTGCAGGCCATCCATGAAGGTCTGGTGGATATTTTCGTCAATTCCGGTTGCGCCGTTTCCACCCCCACCTGCGGCCCCTGCCTGGGCGGTCATATGGGCGTTATGTGTGCCGGTGAACGGGCTGTTACCACTACCAACCGGAACTTTGTGGGTCGCATGGGTCATGTCAAGAGCGAAGTGGTTCTGGCAAGCCCCGCTGTGGCGGCAGCCTCTGCTGTGGCCGGCTGTCTGGCCGATCCTGCCGAGATCATGAAAGGAGAATAATCATGGCAAAGGGTACTGTTTTCAAATACGGCGACAATGTGGATACGGATGTCATCATCCCTGCCAGATACCTGAATGCACCCTCTCCCGAAGATCTGGCAAAGCACTGCATGGAGGATATTGATGCCTCCTATGCCACCGCCGTTAAGCCCGGTGATATCGTGGTGGGCGGCTGGAATTTCGGCTGCGGCTCCTCCCGTGAGCATGCACCCATTTCCATTCAGGCCAGCGGCGCTTCCTGTGTCATCGCTGCCAGCTTCGCAAGAATTTTCTACCGTAATGCCATCAATATCGGATTCCCTATTCTGGAATGTCCGGAAGCTGCCATGGCCATTCAGAACGGTGATGTGGTCAGTGTGGATTTCGCCAGCGGCGAGATCGTGGATGAGACCACCGGTCAGACCTTCCAGGCCAGCGGCTTCCCTGCATTCATTGAGGAAATAATCAAGCATGGCGGCCTGCTGAAGTATCTGAAAGCCCGTCAGGATGCAAGGGAGGCGTAACCATGGAGTTTAAAATCGCACTGGTTCGCGGCGACGGCATTGGTCCCGAAATCGTGGATAATGCAGTTCGCGTTCTGCATAAAATCGGTGAAAAGTTCGGACATCAGTTTGTCTGTACGCCTTATCTTGCCGGCGGTTGTGCCATCGATGCATATGGCATTCCACTGCCTGATGAGACGGTAGAGGGCTGCCTGGCTTCTGACAGCGTTCTGCTAGGCGCCGTGGGCGGCCCCAAGTGGGATAAGCTGCCTGCAGCGATTCGCCCGGAGAAGGCCCTTCTGGGGCTGAGAAAGGCCATGGGCCTTTATACCAATCTCCGTCCTGCCCGGCTGTATGCGGCATTGGCTGGAGACTGCCCGCTGCGCCCCGATATTGTTGCCAACGGCTTTGACCTGATGATGGTTCGTGAGCTGACCGGCGGTATCTACTTTGGTGAACGCGGCCGTCGCGACGGCAAATATGGCTCCGAGGCCTATGATACGGAAGCCTACAGCGTCATGGAAGTGGAACGGATTGCCCGCGTGGCCTTTGAAACAGCCAGAAAACGCCGGAGGAATGTCATCAGCATCGACAAGGCCAATGTGCTGGAAACCTCCCGCCTGTGGCGGGAAGTGGTGCACCGTGTTGCAGAGGAATATCCCGATGTGACCTGCACCGATATGCTGGTGGATAATGCTGCCATGCAGCTGGTTCGCAATCCTGCACAATTCGATGTTGCTGTTACCAGCAATATGTTCGGCGATATTCTTTCCGATGAAGCCTCTCAGATCACCGGCTCCATCGGTATGCTGCCTTCCGCTTCTCTGGGCGACGGTACCCGAGGAATGTATGAGCCGATCCACGGCTCCGCTCCTGATATTGCCGGACAGAACAAGGCCAACCCCATTGCCACCATTCTGTCCGTTGCCATGATGCTGCGGTATTCCTTTAATCTGGCAGCAGAAGCCGACTGCATCGAACAGGCGGTGGAAAATGTGCTCAATGCCGGCTGGCGTACTGCCGATCTGGGCGGCGACGAGGCATCTCTCGGTACCGTAGAGATGACAGACAAGATTCTGGCGGAGATCTGATATGTACAAAGAAACCGCAAAGCTCCTGCTTTACAGCAATCTGGGCAGTGACAGCATTTTGCTGCAGCTTGCCGAAATATTCCGAGACTGGGAAGGGAAGGCTTGAGACAAGCCTTCCCTGGTTCAGCGTATATATGGTCAGGTGAAACGGATTTTGGATGTGGCTACCAAGTACGGTTTTAACACCAATCTCTGGCATAATTACCTGACGTTTGTGCTGCTGACAAACGAAAATTCCTTCTCGCTCTCTGCAGAACGGGTGGGGGCGGGAGATGGCTCTGTCAATCACTTTGCAAAAGCGGATTTTCAGATTTTTCAAAATCTGTTCCACTTTGATTTTGCTCCCATTGAGAAGGATTTGGGAATCGACTGTTTTTCCACCCTGTCCCATTACCGGGCGCTGGTAAAGCAGGAGAAGAATTATTATCGGTCTGTCAGCGAGAAAGTGCAGGCACTGAGCCTGCAGATTGCCGCTGCTGCCAACGAGCATGAGATTTTTGATCTTGTCACAGGGTTTTATAAGGCTTATGGCGTAGGCATGTTCGGGCTGAACCGAGCCTTCCGGATCCGGAATGAAGGAAACGGTCTGGAATTCCTGCCCATCAACAACACAGATAAAATCATGCTGCGGGATCTGATCGGCTATGAGCTGCAGAAGCAGCAGCTGGTGGAGAACACAGAGGCATTCTTGAAAGGCATTCCCGCCAATAATGCGCTCCTCTATGGAGATGCCGGAACCGGTAAGTCCTCCAGCATTAAAGCGCTGATCAACGAATATTATGACTCCGGTCTGCGGATGATCGAGATCTATAAGCATCAGTTCAGGGATCTTTCCGCAGTGATTGCCGCCATCAAAAACAGGCATTACCGCTTTATTATCTATATTGATGATCTGTCCTTTGAAGAAAATGAAGTGGAATACAAGTTCTTGAAGGCTGTCATTGAGGGCGGTGTGGAAACAAGACCGGACAATATCCTGATCTATGCCACCTCCAACCGCAGACATCTGATCAAGGAAACCTGGTCGGATCGAAACGATATGGAGCATCAGAATGATGTGCATCGTTCCGATACCATGGAGGAAAAGCTGTCTCTGGCTGCCCGCTTTGGCTGCTCGATCAATTACAATGCACCCAACAGAAAGCTGTACCACGACATTGTCAAGGGTTTGGCAGAACGTCAGCTGCAGCTGAATATGTCTGAAGAAGAACTTTTGCTGCTGGCCAATCGCTGGGAAATCCGCCATGGCGGTGTTTCCGGAAGGACAGCACAGCAGTTTATCAATTATCTTGCCGGAAAGGAGTCAATAAATAATGGTGACTCTTGATAAAATGTACCATGCCGCTTTTGTTCTGAAAGAAGTGGCAAGAAAGACCGACCTGATCTATGCGGAGAATCTCAGCAAAAATGGTCAGGTGTACCTGAAAACCGAAAACCTGCAGGTGACCGGCAGCTTTAAGCTCCGCGGCGCCTACTACAAGATCAGCCAGCTCAGCGAGGAGCAGAAAAAAGCCGGCATCATTGCCTGCAGTGCTGGCAACCACGCACAGGGTGTTGCCCTTGCGTCTACCCGGCAGGGTGTTCGCAGCGTGGTCTATATGCCGGACAGCGCTCCCATCAGCAAGGTGGAAGCCACCAAGCGCCTTGGCGCTGAAGTGGTTCTGACTAAGGGAGCCTATGACGATGCCTATGCTGCAGCGGTCAAGGCACAGGAGGAAACCGGCGCAACCCTGATCCATCCCTTTGATGATGATGAGGTCATTGCCGGACAGGGCACCATCGGTCTGGAAATTCTGGAGCAGATGCGGGATGTGGACGCGGTTGTGGTTCCCATCGGCGGCGGCGGACTGATTTCCGGCGTGGCCTATGCAATCAAGCAGCTGCAGCCCAATGTGAAGGTCTACGGTGTACAGGCTGCCAATGCGCCCAGCATGTTTGAGAGCCATCGTCAGGGTCATCAGATCACGCTGGATACGGTACATACCTTTGCAGACGGCATTGCCGTCAAGCATCCCGGCGATACCACCTTCTCCATGGTAGAAAAGTATGTGGACGACATCGTGACGGTTTCTGAGGATGAGATCGCAACGGCCATCCTGACCATGATCGAGAAGCAGAAGCTGATCGCAGAGGGCGCCGGCGCTGTCAGTGTGGCGGCTGTTATGTTCAATAAGCTGCCCGTAGCAGGTAAAAAGGTGATTTGTCTGGTTTCCGGCGGCAATATTGACGTGAATATTCTCTCCCGCGTCATTACCAGAGGCCTGGTGACTTCCGGACGGAACTCCAACCTCCTGATTGCGCTTGAGGATAAGCCCGGTCAGCTTGTGGGCGTCAGCCAGATCATTTCTGACTGCGGTGCCAATGTGGTGTCGGTTCGTCACGAGCGCTCCGATCCAAACATGGCTATTTCCAGCTGCTTCCTGCGGGTGGGCATGGAAACCCGCGACTTTGCTCAGATCGAGGAGATCAAAAAAGCTCTGACCAACGCAGGCTTCAAAATTGTACAGTAATACAAGAAACAGGCACAGTGATCTGTGCCTGTTTTTTACCATCCACCGGCGCTGTTTTCCAGAAGAGGAAGCTCTTGAAAGACAGCAGTGACGGCGGTTTCATATTCTTCCGGTGTTTTGGATTTGAGGATTCTTTTGCCATACTTTTCGGACTCAGCAAAAAGTCGAATGAGATAAAACCATACATCCTTCATTCGCTTTGCAGCATTTGTGCGGCTACCGAATTGTTCGGCATAGCCGTCCAGAAGGTCATTCACGAATTTACGAAGTATTTCTCTGTCGGTGCCGGTTCCGTATCGGATACGGCTTGCCAGAAACGGATCGGAGATCAGTCCCTGACCGATCATAATGGCGGTCAGAGCGGGATAACGGGTTTCACAGCTTCGGAAATCCTCTGGTGTGATGACGGAGCCATTATAGCTGATTGGCAAGTTACAGTATTCCATGGCGGCTTCAATGGCTTCTGTGCGAACCGGATGGCGATAGAAATCGGTGCGAACTCTGGGATGGATGATCAGTTCAGACAGGGGATACTGGATGTATATTCTCAGAATTCGGTCAAATTCCTCCGGATTTTCCATACCAAGTCTGGTTTTAATGGAGATCCTGCAGGGAGATTTGGAAAATATGACGTCCAAAAACAGGTCCAGCTTGCCCGGATCTGACAGCATACCGGCGCCTTTCCCTTTGGCAGTGACGGTTCCGGATGGACAACCCAAATTGAGATTGATTTCTTTGTAGCCCAGATCGTGCAAGGTGTTGGCTGCCCAGAGAAAATCCTCGCTCTGTTTTGTCAGAATCTGGGGGATCACATTTACACCCTGATTATATTCTGGCAGCAGTTCTCTTTGCTCCCGTGGGGTCAGGCGATGATCCTGAGTCGGGGAGAGAAAGGGCGTGTAATACCGATCCACACCGGGAAAATATTGCTGATGCAGCCTGCGGTACAGCGCTGTGGTAATGCCCTCAAGGGGCGCAAAATCCAGATACATGGCTCCTCCGTACGGTTATTTTGAATATTATAGCATAAGATCGCCAGAAGAAACAGATTTATTACAAATAAATACCTCTGCAACGCTCCGTTGACAAAAAGAAACGGTGCAATGGTGGTCACAAATCACAGTTTATGCTATAATCAATAAGAAAGGAGACGATGCCTATGACGCTGGGACAGCGGATACAGTTTTACAGAAGGCAAAAAGGCATGTCGCAGGAAAGTCTCGGAGAAGCGCTGGGTGTATCCAGGCAGGCCGTTTCCAAATGGGAGGGTGACAACGGCATTCCGGAATTAAGCACCCTGATTGCTATGAGCAGGCTGTTCTCCATTACGGTCGGTCAACTTCTCGGCGTGGAAGAAATGCATGCACAAGAAAAGACCGCAGAACTGGATGATGGTCAAATTGAAAACATTCTCCGCCGCTACTCCGAAGAACACGCAGAGAACAAGCGCAGGCGGAACCGGGTACACCTGCAATGGGTTTTGGTTGCTGGGGCATTTTTGGTCGGTATCATCATTGTATTGTTCGCACAGATCGGCGCCCTTCGAAATACGGTCAATCTGCTGCAGAGTAATATTGCGTCCCTGCAGGTGAATGTATCCAATCAGCAGAGCAATCTTTCCGGTCAGATCCGTAATACGATCTATGACGTTCTGGCGGAAGAGACCAAACTACTCAGTACCTTTGACTGGGAACTGGTGGATCTGCAACTGAAAGAACAAACGGCGACCATTCGGCTGTCGCCACCATGAAAACCTATGAGGCTGGAAGCGAACTGCAGTTTTACGGAAACTGGATCAAAACTGATGAATCAACAGGTCAGACAGCAGGGGAGTGGGTGAAGGGGCCTGATTTTTCCGCAGAACTGACAATTCCCTTAAACTATAGCACTGACATCAGTATTCGTGTGAAAAACCGGAACGGCGATATTCAGGAGCAGCTGGTGGACCGGATCTATGACCTGCATCCGGATTTGTTCCGCCTGACGTCCTATAATCTGACGGCACCATTTGCAATAGCCTTCAAAGGCTTTGGGGGATCTGTCTCTACAACGAAGGCGGAAGAGGTCTATGTATCGATTGCTTCTCCCCATGCTGATTTTATCTGGCCTGAAAAAGCGGTTCTTACAGCCGAAATGAATGGAGAAGAGCTGTTTCGGGAAGAACTGCAGCTCCGGAAATCCGATCGGGAAGCCAATGTATTC
The DNA here is from genome assembly GCA_045530865.1 of Candidatus Avilachnospira sp. Classification (GTDB taxonomy): domain Bacteria; phylum Bacillota; class Clostridia; order Oscillospirales; family Oscillospiraceae; genus Avoscillospira. Next base: position 6,092 of record JAZSCX010000062.1, on the reverse strand, counting down.
CTTGGTTCCATTCAAGACACCTATTTTGATGTAATCATGAAAAATGGAGACATACTGGAAGTTTCCGTGACGATCACCGACAACTACGGACGCACAGAGCAGTTTTTGGATAATATAGCCATAAAGAATGGAAGAGTGGAACGGGCACCGTCTGCTGCACCTGTCATTTCGGTAGGAGATTAGTAAATACCAGAAAAGCCATCTCTCATAGGGGAGATGGCTTTCTTGGTAGCATTAAAAATAGGTTTCGTAGCCGTCAAAGGCAACTTCAATATTATCCGATTTCATCTGTGATTCGAGCGCTTCATGCGGATCGTGCAGTGCTCTGGCTATGTGGCTGATACAGAATCTTTTAATGTGGGGCTGTAGGGACTGTTTCATTTCCAGCACCATGTTAATATTGATATGTTCAAAAATGCCGTAATCACCGGGGTAGTTTCCAATTGTGCAATCAAACACAGCAAAATCTATTTTGTTTTTGATAATAGCGGCAACCTTGCATACAAAAGCCATGCGTTGTCTAGAACATATAACAGTTTTTTCTCCCCATCCGAGACGATAAAATGCACGGCATTTTCACAGGTACCGTGGTGTGCCTTTCGTGCGGTGATCTTATATTTTCCAAATGAAATGACATCATTGTCTGGGGTCGTGCAGAACACCGCGTGTTTCAACTGTAACACTGTTTCCTCACAATAATGATCTGTGTGCCGATGCGTGTTGATAATACATTGGATATTATCCGGATGTTTGCCGAACGTACGAAGCGCGTCAAAAACATCAGGTCCTGGATCGATTAAAAGGCAATCATCCCTCCACCATAAGAAAAAGCACCCTTCTGGGTGCTTTTTCTTATGGTGGAGCTGAGGGGAATCGAACCCCTGTCCGAAAATAACTTGACAAGACTTTCTCCGGGCGCAGTTTGTTATTTACATTCCCTCATCATAGCGTGAACAAACACACTCTATGACTTGGTAGCTTCATGATGCATGGCACGGGCAAAGCTTACCGTACTCATGTTCACCACTCAGATCACACCCGAGCCCGGCTCGTGGTCCTTCCGGGGCGGATGGGCCGCTAATTAAGCAGCAGCCAGAACGAAATTATCGTTGTCAGTTAATTTAAAAAAGTTGCCCATTTTATAGAGGTCAGGCGCCTCTGCCCGCTTATCCAGCCTCACTATCCCCGTCGAAACCAGTGCAGCCCCATATATAGGGCGGAAAGGATCCGCCCGTGAGAAACGACTAGAAACGGCCGTAGGGATCCTTCAGCTTTTCGGGTTCGGGATACTCCTCACCGAAGGTTTCCACGGTGACAGAAGCGATCTTCTGCTCCGTCAGAGGACGATCCTGCATATTGGTCTTGACAGCGGCGATGGCGTCAACCACGTCCATACCCTCGGTGACCATGCCGAATGCGGCATACTGACCGTCGAGGAAGTCACCGTCCTCATGCATGATGAAGAACTGGCTGCCGGCGGAATTGGGGGACTGGGCTCTTGCCATGGACAGAACGCCCCGCTTGTGGGACAGATCGTTCTTCACGCCGTTCATGCGGAATTCACCCTTGATGCAGTAGCCGGGACCACCGGTGCCGGTGCCCTGGGGACAGCCGCCCTGAATCATAAAGCCGGAAATAACACGATGGAAGATTTTGCCGTTATAGAAACCCTTCTTTGCGAGAGAGATGAAATTTCTAACGGACTGCGGTGCGATTTCGGGGTACAGCTCAGCAATGATTTTGCCGCCGGCTGCCATTTCGATGGTAATAACAGGATTTGCCATTATCGTATGTTCCTTTCCTTCATGACGCGGTCGATCTGCCGCTTTGCGTCTTTTTTGGCAGCATCCTCGCGTTTGTCATAGAGTTTTTTGCCCTTTGCCAGAGCGACTTCGATCTTTACACGGGAGCCTCTCAAATAAACGGAAAGGGGGATGAGCGCATATCCATCCTGTTTGACCTTACCGAAGAGATAATTGATCTCCCGTTTATGCATCAGCAGCCTTCTGGGACGCAGGGGATCCTTGTTAAAGATATTGCCCTGCTCATAGGGACTGATGTGCATCTGCTTGATCCAGAGCTCCCCGTCCTTGATTTGACACCACGCTTCTTTCAGATGCATGGTACCCTGGCGGATGGATTTGACTTCCGTACCGAACAGCTCGATGCCGGCCTCGTATTTATCCTCGATGAAATATTCATGATGAGCTTTACTGTTCTTGGCAATGATTTTAACGCCGTCTTTCGCCATGCCGGTTCACCTCGCTGGATTATCAGTATAACACATTTTACAGTAAAATAAAAGACTAAAAATTCAGCGCAAATGGAAACAAATCGTGAATAGTTTTTAGCAAAGCTTTTGTTTGATATGGGGGATTGTAATTGACTTTCTTCTGAAAAAAATGTATCATATAATCAGTATAGTGATGTAATGTCGCAAAGAACAGGAGATATTATGGTTTTTCGTTTTGATGTAACAATCCCACCGCTCACCGGTGATAAGGTGAGAAGAGGGTATATTTATTTGCCGGATGATTACTATCAGGATGCATTCCGCCGGTATCCTGTCATGTATATGTTCGATGGTCATAATGTGTTTTTTGATTCTGATGCCACCTACGGAAAATCCTGGGGCATGACCAGTTATCTGAACTGGACGAAAAAGCCTCTGATTATCGTTGCAATTGAATGTAATCATGAGGGTAACGGCAGATTGGAAGAGTATTCACCCTTTAATTTTGCCAATTCCACCATAGGCCGGGCCATCGGTAAAGGCAAGATATATATGGACTGGCTGGTGGATAATTTGAAGCCCGAAATAGATGCACAGTACCGGACAATTCCTGATCGGGAGCACACGATCATTTGCGGTTCGTCTATGGGAGGACTGATGGCTCTGTATGCGGCGTCCTGCTATAATCATGTATTCCAGAGAGCGGCCTGCCTGTCTCCCAGTGTCTGGATCGCACCGGGGAAGGTTGTGGAGCTGATTGCCAAGGCGCCTATTAAAAGCGATACCTGCATCTATATGGATTATGGCAGTGTGGAGATCTACAATCATGCATCCAATGCGGAAGCGCTGATTTCTGTTGCACATTTACTGCTGACCAAGCGTGTAAATTTGGCATTCCGGATTGTCCCCGGCGGTACTCATTGTGAGGCTTCGTGGGAGAAGCAGATTCCGGTTTTTATGGATTGTCTTGGATTATAACCAAAGGAGAAATAGATGGAAATACGGTATTTTAAGCATTACAGCGGTACACTAAACCGTGAGATGGAGTTTAAGGTCTATGGCCACAGCGGCAAGCCGGTTTTGTTTGTGCCCTGTCAGGGCGGTCGTTTTTTTGATTTTGAAAACTATAAGATGATCGACTACTGGGCCGGATGGGTCGAATCCGGACGGGTCACGGTTTATGCCTGCGATGTCATCGACAATGAAACCTATGCCAACTTTGGTGGAGATCCCAGACAGCGGATCGAGCTTCATGAGCGATGGTACCACTATATTGTGGACGAGCTGGTACCTTATATTAAACACCTGAATGGGGAACGAACCTTCTGCGATCAGTCGATCATGACATTTGGCTGCTCCATGGGCGCCATGCATGCGGCCAATCTGTTTTTCCGTCGACCGGATCTGTTTGATATTCTCTTTGCGATTTCCGGTCTTTACGAATCTGAAGAATACTTCGGCAGCTACATGGATGATCTGCTGTATCAGAATACACCCTGCCGGTATCTTGCCAATATGCCGCAGGATCATCCCTATATCGGTATGTATAATGATCGGCGTATTTTGGCTGTGGTAGGGCAGGGGGCATGGGAAGATGTCCTGAAGGCCAGTACGGGCAATCTGAAGCGGGTTTTGGAACAGAAGGGAATTCACGCACAGGTGGATTTCTGGGGTCATGACGTGGATCATGACTGGCCGTGGTGGTACAAAATGGTGGAGTATTATCTGCCTCAGCTTCTGTAAGGAAGGAGAATAGTGCGATGAAGAACTTTATTTTTATTTCCCCCAATTTTCCGGAGAGCTATTGGATGTTCTGCCGGGAGCTGCAGAAAAACGGTATGCGGGTGTTGGGTATCGGCGATTGCCCGTATTTTGATCTGAAGCAGGGACTGCGGGATTCTCTGCACGAGTACTACAAGGTTTCCAATCTGGAGAATTATGACGAAGTGTTCAAGGCCGTAGCGTTTTATACATACAAGTACGGCAAGATCGACTGGCTGGAGTCGAACAACGAGTATTGGCTGCTGCGGGATGCACAGCTTCGAACAGAATTCAATATTACCTCCGGTTTCAAAACAGAGGATATGGATCGCGTGAAGTATAAGTCCGGCATGAAGGTCTATTATGAAAAGGCCGGGATCAAGACTGCACGATATCATATTGTCCGTGCCATGGAGGATGCAAAGACTTTTATTGAAACGGTTGGCTATCCTGTTGTGGTCAAGCCCGATAACGGTGTGGGGGCCAGCAATACCTATAAGTTGACCTCTGATGCGGAGCTGCAGAACTTCTTTGATACAAAAGATGACAACATTTATATCATGGAAGAGTTTGTCAATGGCTTTGTCCGTACCTATGATGCTATCATCAATTCACAGGGCGAGCCGCTGTTTGAAAGCGGTAATGTGACGCCGGACTCTTTGATGGATGTGGTCAACACCAACGGCGACTCCATCTATTACATCGTGAAGGATCTGCCGGATGAGGTACGAAGAATTGGTAGAGCCACAGTCAAATCCTTTGAGGTAAAGAGCCGCTTTGTACATCTGGAGTATTTTGTGCTGAAAGAAGATCAGGAGGGTCTGGGTGAAAAGGGAGATATTCTGGGACTGGAGGTCAATATGCGTCCGGCAGGCGGCTACACGCCGGATCTATTTAATTTTGCCAATGAAACCGATGTGTATAAGATCTGGGCGGACATGATCGCATTCGATAAGAGTACGATGCCCACTGAATCAAAGCATCATTTCTGTGCGTTCTATGGCCGGAGAGACGGAAAGAATTATGCAATGGATCATGATGCGGTTATGGCAAAATACGGCTGCTGCATGAAAATGAAGGGGCGTATCCCCGATGCGCTGTCCGGTGCCATGGCCAATCAGATGTATGTGGCCAATTTTGATACAGAAGAGGAAATGAACGCCTTCTATGCCGATCTGGCAGAGATAACCGCCTGATGTACTTCGTGTATTGGGATGAAACGAAAAGAAAATCCCCTGCTCCAAATGCAGCAGTGGATTTGTGTACAAAAGGGGAGAGAAGTAAATTACTTCACTTCGACTTCTGCGCCAGCTTCCTTCAGCTCGGCAGCCAGCTTCTCTGCGTCTTCCTTGGAGATGCCTTCCTTCAGAGCCTTGGGAGCGTTGTCGACCAGATCCTTGGCTTCCTTCAGGCCCAGGCCGGTAGCAGCGCGGACGACCTTGATGACGTTCAGCTTGGAAGCGCCGGCGGACTTCAGGATGACGTCGAACTCGGTCTTCTCTTCAACAACAGCAGCGGCGCCGCCAGCGGGAGCAGCGACAGCAGCGGCAGCGGCGGAAACGCCGAAAACTTCTTCCAGAGTGTGAACCAGCTCAGCCAGCTCCAGAACGGACAGAGTCTTAACTTCTTCAACGAGAGCAGTAATCTTTTCGGATGCCATTGTAAATTACCTCCAAAATATAGTAATTAGTTTTTGAATAAATTAGGCTTCTGCAGCTTCTTCTGCAGGAGCGCCACCCTTGGCCTGGCAGATCTGATCCAGAACGAAAGCCAAGCTGGTGATGGGAGCCAGGAAAGTACCCAGAACCTGGGCAACCAGAGCGTCCTTGGAAGGCAGTTCGCCGAAAGCCTTCAGTTCGTCAATGGACAGAACCTTACCTTCGACCATGCCACCCTTGATCTTAACGATGTCCTTGTTCTTCTTGGCGAACTCGCTGACGATACGTGCGGGAGCGATGGGGTCGCCGGTGGTGCAAGCCATCGAGGTTGTACCATTCAGGAGTTCATCAAACTCGCTGTAACCTGCCTTGTTGGCAGCCAGACGGGTCAGAGTGTTCTTAACGACGGTATAGTCGACAGAAGCTTCACGGAACTGTCT
>JAZSCX010000096.1:0-4965 GCA_045530865.1 Candidatus Avilachnospira sp. | reverse complement strand
CACTTGTCGCCCTGTCTGTGATGATGCATATGGCGGATGCGATAGATGACCGGGTCACGCATGTTAAAGTTACCGGAAGCAAGATCGATCTTGGCACGGAGGGTCATTGCGTTATCGGGGAACTCACCTGCACGCATCCGTGCAAACAGATCCAGACTTTCCTCAATGGGACGGTCCCGGTAGGGGGACTTGGCGGGGGTATCCGTGTCGCCGCGGAATTCCTTGAACTGTTCGGGGGTCAGCTCACAGACGTAAGCCAGTCCCTTTTTGATCAGCTCCACAGCAAACTCGTAGTCTTTTTCAAAATAATCGGAGCCGTAGAAGAACCGGTCGCCCCAGTCAAAGCCCAGCCAGTGGATATCCTCCTGAATTGCATGAACAAATTCAACATCCTCTTTGGTGGGGTTGGTATCGTCCATACGCAGGTTGCACATACCGCCGAATTTTTCGGCAGTACCGAAGTCAATGATCAGTGCCTTGCAGTGCCCGATATGCAGATAGCCGTTGGGCTCCGGGGGAAAACGGGTGTGGACGGTCATGCCTTCATACTGACCGCCGGGTGCAATATCTTCGGTAATAAACGCATGAATAAAATTCTGCGATTCGTTGGTCTTGATTTCGTCAGCCATGGTTTTCATCCTCTCAGTCGAAAGCTTATTCGATCATATATTATATATCATAATTGCGGTTTACGCAACGATTGTATCAATTATTTTCCTAAGTCAGGCAGAAACGGCTTTTTTCCTGCGGACAGTTGATTTTCTCAGGCAGTCATGCTAGAATATCAGGAGAATTTATTTACCGAGAAGGGAAGAAAGATATATGTCCGGACATTCCAAATGGCATAACATTCAGAAGACCAAGGGTGCACAGGATGCCAAGCGTTCTGCCATCTTCACGAAAATCGCAAAGGAAATGATTGTTGCGGTCAAGGAGGGCGGCTCTGCCGATCCCAATAACAACTCCCGTCTGGCTACCGTCATCGTCAAGGCTAAGGCTGCCAACATGCCCAACGATAACATCAAGCGTACGCTGGAAAAGGCTTCCGGTGCCGGCTCTGGTGATAACTACGAATCCATCACCTATGAAGGCTACGGCCCCAGCGGTGTTGCCGTTATTGTTGAAACCATGCCCGACTCCCGCAACCGTACCGCTTCCAATATGCGCCACTACTTCGATAAGTACGGCAAGGGTCTGGGTGCTTCCGGCTGCGTGGCATGGAGCTTTGACAAGAAGGGCGTTCTGGTCATCGATAACGAAGACGAGGACTATGAAGAAGATGCCGTCATGATGGATGCTCTGGATGCCGGTGCTGCAGACTTTGAGCCCGATGAGTCCGTTTTCACCATCTATACCGATCCCGATGATTTCAACGATGTGGTCAGCGCGCTGGAAGCCAAGGGCTACAAGTTCGCCTCCGCTCAGATCGAAATGGTTCCCCAGAACTATCAGAAGCTGGATAACCCCGATGATATTAAGAACATGGAAAAGATGATCGACATCATGGAAGATGACGACGACGTCCAGAACATCTGGCACAACTGGGAACAGGAATAAATCTCGCAGCGGGACACCCTTATGTTTTGTAGGGGGCGGCGTCCCCGACGCCCCGCGTTTGCACCATCGTATCTGTCCGTAGGGGCGATTATCAATCGCCCGCCTGCAGGTACCTTCTAAGCTAGAAAAGTATATAAAAAGGGGCTGCTGCAGCCCCTTTTCTTTATTTTCTGGAGCACTTTTCCGCATCAATGGCCAGCACCAGCATCAAGGCGCAGAGGGCGTCCTTCGGGTTCACAACATCGATCACATAAGTGTCGGTCCAGTTGAACAGCTCCTTGGAGACGGAGGCCACCTGCGTGCCGCTGCGATCCACAATGCTGTAGTCCCATTCCCAAAAGCTGCCCTGCACATCCCAGCCGTTGCAGTCGATGGAAAAGCGGGGCGTAAACAGAGAAAACTCTTTTGTAATGCAGCCGATGTACTGACCGCCCAGATACATTTCAAACTTGGGCAAAAAGGTCAGGATCTTCTCCTTGATCATGCCCAGCTCTCTTCCGGCGGCGTCAAATATCTTCAGACAGTGGCCCCATGCCAGCTGCCCTTCCACGGTAAAAACCGTATTGCCTTGCTCATCATAAATATCGTAGCTGTCGAACCATGAGAAAAACCGCTGTTTGAATAAAAGCTTCATCGCTGCCCCTCCTTTGGGTGGAATGGATAGGTAGATTCTACAGCAGAAGAAAACAAAATACAAGACTTATTTACAGGGATTTGACAACAGCCATCTGATTCGGTACAATAAAATCAGAATAGCTACAGGGAGGGCATCCAATGAAACGAACCGACTACATCAGCTGGGACGAGTATTTTATGGGCATTGCCATGCTGGCGGCCAGACGCAGCAAGGATCCCAGTACGCAGGTGGGAGCCTGCATTGTTTCCCCGGATAACATTATCATTTCAACCGGCTATAACGGAATGCCCAAGGGCTGTTCCGATGATGAATTCCCCTGGGGCCGGGAGGGGGCAGAAACCAAGTATCCCTTTGTGGTCCATGCGGAACTCAATGCCATCCTCAATGCCAACGGACGGGATCTGCGTGGCAGCCGCATCTATGTGGCCCTGTTTCCCTGCAACGAGTGCGCCAAGGCCATCATCCAGAGCGGCGTCAAAGAGGTTCTGTATCTGTCTGATAAATATGCCACAACGCCTTCCACTATGGCCTCCAAGCGGATGCTGGATGCCGCCGGCGTCAAGTATACGCAGCTGAAGCCCAACCTCAGCAGCATTACCCTCGATTTTGTTCCCGAAGAGGACAAAAGATAAAAAAGAAAAGGAGAGATGATGATGCGTGCAAAAGAATTTCGCACATTGGCAAGAGACACCCTTTGCGGCAAATGGGGTGTGGCGGTAGCGGTCTGTCTGGTTGCTGGCCTGCTTGTTTCAACAGTTCCTTCGTTGTTTATGGGTACATCTACCGGTGACTTTGTTGAATCTATTATGTCTCAGGATCTGGAAGCGATGATGGTTGCCTCCACCAGATATCTTTCTGGCACATGGATCGCCACGATTATCAGTTTTATTCTTTCCGGCATTGTCAACCTCGGTATGAGCGATTTTTTCACCCGCATGGTAAAGGGTGAGCCGATCGCGTTTAAGCAGCTGTTCGGACATTTCAAGCGGATCTGGGACGGTATCTGCATGACCTTCATGGTTGGACTGTTTACGTATCTGTGGAGCCTGCTGTTTATCATTCCCGGTATCATTGCAGCCTATCGGTATGCCATGGTTCCGTTTTTGATGGCAGAGTTCCCGGATTTGGGCGTTATGGATGCCATCCGCGAGTCCAAGCGGCTCATGCAGGGCAACAAGTGGCGGCTGTTCTGCCTCAACTTCAGCTTCTTCGGCTGGGCATTGCTGTGCAGCCTGACGTTCGGTATTGGTAATCTCTGGCTCAATCCCTATATGAATACGGCCAATGCCGCCTTCTATCTGGAGGTCACTGGCCGCGGCGTTTCCTCCGAACCCCGGCAGCCCGTTCAGCCCGATTACCTCAACCGCGGCCCCGAGTTCTAAAGAGCGGCTTCAAAGCCTTCTCCTTGAGGAGAAGGTGGCACGCGAAGCGTGACGGATGAGGTGTCCAATATCAAAAGGAGCTGTTGCAATATTTGCAGCAGCTCCTTTTGGCATTTACAATCCAATCTCTTCCCAACCGGTCTTTCGCATCCGCAGGGTGCTCCGGAACCCCATGGAGCGCAGCAGCTCTGCAGTCTCGGCATAAAAACAATCAAGGTTTGCGGCATCGTGGCAGTCGCTGGTTACCACAATGGGCGCATTCCGGTCTTTGAGATACTGCAGAATGGGCTTGCAGGGGTAGGGTTCGGTTCGGTAGCCGCGGGAAATAGCGCCGGTGTTTACCTCGGGAATCAGTCCTTTGCTGAGTGCGCAATCCATGGCCTCCAGCGCCGGGTGCAGGAACCGCCGGTCATTCACATCAAACATGGAACATTTTTCGTTGAATTTGGTCAGCAGATCGGGGTGGCCCATGATCTGGGCCGGATTGGCCTCATAGGCCTCTGCACAGGTGCGGAAGTAGGCCTTGGCATAGGCGTAGGGATCACCGCCGAAGTGCTCCCGGATGGCGGCCTGCGTTTTCTCCAGACTCCAGTCAATATAGCACAGCGCGCCGTCTGCCATCATGGCATGGACGGATTCGATCACATAGTCATATTCTTCGCCTACAGGCGCCCCCATAGAATCGTGTTCAATGCCCAGAAAGATTTCTAATCTGTCGCCATATTCCTGCTGTAGGCGGCGAATATCTGCCCGGTATTGGGGGATATCCTCCTGTTTCAGGGAATATGGATCCCACCATGTGGGACCGTGGGAGGAAAAACCAAGGGAAACAAATTGCTTTTCCAGCGCTTTTTGCACCAGAACCTCCGGTGCATCTTTTCCGTCGCAGTATTTGGTGTGGGTGTGGACGCAGGACAAAAACGGCACCGCCATATTGTGTCTCCTTTTCAAATCATTCACAAATCTTTCAAGAATTGTTTGCAGTTCTGTCACGGCCTGTTCAACATTTCCGCAGGAAAATGATGTAAGATCAAAGCATCAGGAGGTGATGAAACAAACCATACACAAGCCATAACAAAAACCATTTCTCTCTCTCTCTTTCTTTCTCTTTAACCATATCAGCGGCTGATGCCGCGGCATATGCTGCGGATTGCCAAACGGCCGTTGTACACCAAAGGATCCCGTCCGGACTGACACCCGGGCGGGATTTGGTTTTTCATTGCGCGAAGCGATATGGCCCCCTCTGACGAGGGGGCTGGGCAGGTTATCATTTGAAGTGCAACACCAAAAATAAAAAGAGACAATATACAAACAATCGTGTAAAATGTAGTTACCACACAACAAAACACACGAGGGGGTTTGTATATTGTCCTACACACATTTTACACT
>JAZSCX010000035.1:0-3030 GCA_045530865.1 Candidatus Avilachnospira sp. | reverse complement strand
ATCACTCTGCTGCTGATCACCTTCATCCCCGACATCTCCCTGCTGATCCCCAAGCTGCTGGGCGGCTATGTCCCCGCAGTGAACGGTATCTTCGGCTAAGAGAAGCTTTCCAAAGACCTGCGGCCTTGGCCGCAGGTCTTTCCTGTCTCTATTCTGTAACAACCCGGAGGAATTGTAATGACTCAGAAAAACGAGCGCTGGGTATTCCATGAGAACACCCTGGCCCAGTCCGGCGGCGAGAATGTGGTGCGCCGTATTCTGGCCTACTGCGACGGCCTCATGTGCGTGGAAAACACCTTTGAAGAGGGCGCCATCGGCAAGCTCCACAGCCACCCCCACACCCAGATCACCTATGTGGTCTCCGGTGAATTCTCCTTCTGCATCGACGGTGAGACCAAGGTGGTCCGTCCCGGCGACACCATGCTGAAGCAGGACGGCGTCATCCACGGCTGCACCTGCCTGAAGGCCGGCGTGCTGCTGGATATCTTCACCCCCATGCGGGAAGACTTCGTATAAAAAAAGGACACTGCCAAATGAACTGCACCCCATTTGTTAGACAAGTATGATATACTTGTACTAAGAAATGGGGTGTTTTTCTATGCCTAAAGGAGTACCCAATAAACGCCATACCGGTGAGTTCAAGCAGATGGTGGTTGAAACCATGATGCATGATAAGCTCAGCTACCGTGAAGTGGCACGGCAATTTGAAATATCCGGACATGAACAGATTCGCAAGTGGGAACGGATCTATCTGACGGAAGGTCCAGAGGGACTTTACATTGAGCGTCGAGGACGCAGCAGCAAAGGCCGCCCCACAATACTCCCCCAAAAAGTTGAAGAAGATTTGTTGGCGGAAGTTCAGCGGCTGAGAGCTGAAAATGCATACCTAAAAAAATTGCAAGCCTTGGTTTTGGAAGAAGAGCGACACCAAAGCAAAAAACAAAGGTGATCCAAGAGCTGAGGCGAGAACATGATCTGGCAACATTGCTGGAAATCGCTCAACTGCCGAAAGCAACATACTACTATCATCGCAAAAAGGAAGAATCAGCGGATAAGTATGCCCAGGCCAAGGCAGAAATACAGTCTATATTCCACGAGAATAAAGGAAGATATGGTTATCGTCGTGTTACAGATGAACTTCGAAATCGCGGATTTAGGTTGAATCATAAGACTGTACAGCGATTAATGAAGAAATTGGGCCTTATTTGCCGTGTTCGGATGAAGAAATACCGGTCTTATAAAGGTGAAGTGGGCAAAATTGCAGACAACGAGTTGAAGCGTGAGTTCCATGCTGAAAAGCCAAATCAAAAGTGGGTAACCGATGTAACACAGTTTCGCTTGTTTGGACAGAAACTCTATCTATCTCCTATTCTGGATCTGTACAGCGGAGATATTGTGTCCTATACAATATCAGACAGTCCCAATCTGGAGATGGTAACATCTATGCTGGAACAGGCATTTCGAGAGTTGCCGGATAATACAGGATTGATCCTACATTCAGACCAGGGATGGCATTACCAGCATAAACAGTATCGTCAAATGCTGGCAGAGAAAGGCATTAGGCAAAGCATGAGCCGAAAGGGCAATTGCTATGACGATTCTGTGATGGAAAACTTTTTTGGTCATCTTAAGAGCGAGTTACTCTACTTGCAGGAATTTGATTCCTTAGAACACTTCAAAGCAGAACTAATTGACTATATTGATTACTACAACAACAGGCGGATCAAGGCAAGATTAAAGGGCTTGCCGCCTGCTTTACACAGACAGCAAGCCCTCTTGGCTGCTTAAACAATTTGAGTTGGAAATATTTGTCTAACTTTTTGGGGTCACTTCACGAAAGGATGTCTCTTTTTTGTTTTCAGAAAGCACTTAGCCCTTGACAGCGCCCATGGCCATGCACTTGACGAAGTCCTTCTGGACGATCAGAGTCAGAATGACAACGGGCAGCAGGGTGACCAGAGAGGTGGCTGCCATGGGACCCCAGGCCAGGCCACGGTCGGTGATGAAGCCGGCGATGACCACAGGCAGAGTCTTGGCCTTGTTGATACTGAGGATAACCGCAAACAGGAACTCGTTCCAGGTAGCGGTAAAGGTCAGAATGGCAGAGGCCACCAGACCAGGCTTGGTAATGGGCAGGATTACTTTGAAGAACCGGTGGACAAAACCGGAGCCGTCCAGCATAGCCGATTCTTCCAGCTCATAGGGTACCTGCTCAAAGAAACCCATCATCAGCCAGATAACCAGAGGCAGGTTGAAGCTGGTATTCATGATGATCATGGCGAAGAGGGTATCGATGAGCCGCAGGCTGCGCATAACCAGATAGACGGGAATGGCAGTTGCGATAGCGGGATACATCTTCTGCACCATGAACCACAGGCCGAAGAAATCCTTGGTCTTCCGGCTCAGGGGACCGCGCTGCACCGCATAGGCAGCCATGGAGCCGATGAGGAGCGTGATGACGGTGGTGACGATGGAGATGGTAGCAGAGTTGATGAGATTCTCCCACAGCTGATTCTTGGTGAAGACTTCAATGAAGTGATCCAAGGTCAGCTCACTGGGGAAGAAGACAGGCGGATAGGCGCGGTGATCCCGATCCAGCTTGAAGGCACTGAGGGCCAGCCAGTACAGGGGGAAGATAACGCCTACAAGACTGGCAACCAGCAGACCCCATTTCACATAGGGACCGGCAAAGTTACTGATAACATAGTCTGTAGAGGCCTTGTCCTGGGTTTTGCGGCGCTTTACCATACGTTCTCCTCCTCCTTCTTTCTCAGTCTCAGGAAGAACAGGGTGATGAATGCCATGGTCAGAACGAAGACAATGGCCAATGCTGCGGCGTAGCCGGCATCATAGTATTTCAGACCCTGTTTATAGATGAAGTTGGGCAGCATTTCCGTTGCGGTACCGGGGCCGCCGTTGGTCATAGTATAAACGGTATCGAAGACCTTGAAGGCATCGGTGAAGCGCATCATGACAACGATAACCAGAACAGGCTTGATCAGGGGCAGAACGATTTTCCAGAAGATCTGC
>JAZSCX010000115.1:0-6986 GCA_045530865.1 Candidatus Avilachnospira sp. | reverse complement strand
TAAAAAGTCCCACCACCAACTGAAGTTGGCAGCGGGGCAAGTATGCGATAGAAATACGCTTCGGGAGCCTTAAGGCTCTGCTGGTATCAGCCCCTTATAGGGGCTGAGCAGGCCACCCGTTATACGGGTGGTCCTGACTGGAACGGTCAAAGAGCACCCAACGCGCGGAGAATACATACAATAAAGAAGATCGTCACCATGGAAAGAACACTGGTCCAGACCACCAGCTGACTGGCCAGCTGATCGTCACCGCCGATCTCCTGCGTCATAACGGCGCTGGATACCGCCACGGGGGAAGCGCATACTGCCACCATGGCAGGCATTTCCACCACGGTCAGCTGCAGCGGCTCCCGCAAAAGCAGCATAGCGCCCAGAACCATGACCGGGGATACTACCAGCCGAAGCACTACACCCAGGCTCACCCGCGGCAGCAGCGCGCCCACCGCCTTGAAATCCAGACAGGCGCCCAGAACGAAGAGCATCACCGGCGAAGCGATCTTCGACAAATTTAACAGCGCCGTGTAAACCGACGGCACCTTCTGCAGCAGCGGAACCTCCATACCCATCAGGTTCCGCACCAAAACACAGATGATCGCCAGCACCGTTGCCACGATCAGCGGGTTTTTCGCCACCCGCTTTGCCAACGCCCTGCCGGAAGGACGGGCCCCATCACCGTAGTAACTCAGCACCAGCACCGCAAGCACATTGAAGATGGGAACAGCAACCGCCGTGGTCAGAGAGGCAAAGCCCAGCGCTGCAGTTCCACCCAGGGCCTCTGCCAGAGGGAGTCCCAAAATGGCATGGTTTGCCCGGAAAGACGCCTGAATGATCACGCCCTTCTGCTCCCGCTGAGGTACCAGCAGCCGTGCAGCCACACAACCCAGCGCAAGAGATGCCAGAATTCCCAGCACCAGCACGCCGATCAGTCTCCAGTTCATTTCCGAAAGGTTTGAAACCGCATAGACATTGCAAAACAGATTGATGGGCAGGAACAGATGAAAGCACAGGCTGTTGAGCCGCTTGTAAAATGCGGTATCCCAGCTGCCCAACCGCCGTACCAACGCGCCCAGCGCAATGATCAACAAAATGGGCATAATTGCCCGAAGTGCATAGAGAAAATTATCCAAGGCCGCACGCCTCCTTTTTGATATTGTATCACGGCAGCTTTTGCGGCACAATACAATATTTCCTTGCAATTTTCATCTTTTTTTGAAACTTTCCACATATTATGATATAATAAAAAGAATAACTGTGTATAGGAGATCGTTTTTATGACAGCTATTGCTGCGGCAGAGGATATGATGCCGATGATGTCGCATATTGTGACCCGCTTTTTCCCCAGCCAGTCGGTAGAATCCTGCGTGGTCTACGGACGTGGGCATATCAATAAGACCTATCTGGTTACCCTTGCCTCCGGCAAGCGGTATATTCTACAGAAGATCAACACCCGGATTTTCCGGGATGTGGAAAAGCTGATGGACAATGTGTCCAAAATCATCCACCATCTGGATCATAAGGCAGAAGACCCCCGAGGCGTGCTGCATCTGGTATATACGCTGGACGGCCAGCCCTATGTGAAAATGGAAGACGGCGCAGTCTGGCGTGCCTTCGATTTTGTAGAACACTCCGTGTGTCTGCAGGCCCCGGAAACCCCCGCCGACTTCTATGAAAGCGCAGTGGCCTTCGGCCGTTTTCAGGAGATGCTGAAGGACTTCCCTGCCTGTCAGCTCCATGAGACCATTCCCAATTTCCATCACACACCGGACCGTTACCGGATCTTCCGGGAGGTACTGGCAGCCGATCCCATGGGCCGCGCCAAGGATGTGCAGGCAGAGATCGACTTCGTTCTCGCCCGGGAGCAGGAAGCTGATACCCTTGTCCGGATGCTGAAGGACGGAAAGCTGCCCCTGCGTGTCACCCATAACGATACCAAGCTCAATAATGTCATGCTGGACGCTGATACCCACAAGGCCCTGTGCGTGATCGATCTGGATACGGTCATGCCCGGTCTGAGTCTGTATGACTTTGGTGACAGCATCCGCTTCGGGGCTGCCACTGCCGCTGAGGATGAGCGGGATCTCAGCAAGGTCTCCATAAATCTGGAGCTGTTTGAGACCTACACCCGCGGTTTCCTGCAGGCCTGCGCCTGTCTGACCTGTGAAGAACGCCGGATGCTGCCCATGGGTGCCAAGCTCATGACGCTGGAGTGCGGACTTCGGTTTCTGACGGATCATCTGGATGGCGACAACTACTTCTCCATCCAGCGGAAAGGCCAAAATTTGGACCGCGCCAGAACCCAGTTCAAAATGGTTGCCGACATGGAGAAAAAATGGGCGGACATGGAAGCCATCGTCCACCGCCTGTGCTGCACCGCTACCGTATAATCCCAAACCTGCTTTGCATCCGCAAAGCAGGTTTTCTACTTTCTTTTTCTGTCATTCTTTGCTATAATAAAGAAACAAACATTAGATCAGGGAGGGGTTCCCGTGCAGAAACAAAAAAGTCTGACCGTCAGCATCCAATCCTTCGTCACCGCCATTGTGGTTCTGCTGATGCTGATGATCAGCACCTACGCGCTTAGCTTCTTTATCCCCGCAGGTGAATACGTCCGCACAGCCAATTCTGCCGGTGATCTCCTCCTACATCCCAACAGCTATTCGCAGGTGGATGGCGGTATTCCCTTCTGGAAATTCCTGCTTTCTCCCTTTCTCGTGCTCGGTGCAGAAGGCGGCGGCCTGATCGCTGCCATTCTCGCTTTCCTTCTGGTCATCGGCGGCGTATTCACCAGCCTGGACGCCCAGAACCTGATGGGTTATATGCTGGATCGTCTGGTTGTCCGGTTCCGGACTGCCCGCTACCGGCTCATGGCAGTGGTCAGCTTTTTCTTCATGGCCATGGGCGCTATGATCGGCTCCTTTGAGGAATGTGTCCCGCTGGTTCCCATCGTGGTGGCACTGGCTGTCAATCTGGGCTGGGATGCCGTCACCGGTCTCGGCATGAGCCTTCTGGCTGTGGGCTGCGGCTTTGCCTCCGGTGTGTGCAACCCCTTTACCGTCGGTGTGGCACAGGAGCTGGCCGGACTTGCCATGTTTTCCGGCCTCTGGATGCGGCTTTTGAGCTTTGTGCTGATCTATTTTCTGCTGCTGGGCTTCCTGCTCCGCCATGCCAAAAAACTGGATCAGATCCGCAAAACGGATATTGCCGTGGAAGCCTGCCCGTCTGACAAAGCCATGGATCGCGGACTGGTCTGCTTCGTATCCATTCTGGGTGCCGGAATCCTTCTTGTACTCTGCTCCGGCTTTATCCCGGCTCTGCAAGATGTGACCATGATCATCGTTGCCGTGGCATTCCTTGCCGCCGGTATCACTGCCTGTCTTGTTTCCGGCATGAAGCCCCACGCCCTGCTGCGCAGCTTCGGCAAGGGCGTTGTCAGCATCCTGCCCGCCGTTGCCATGATCCTCATGGCCAGCTCCGTCAAATACATTCTCACGGAAGCGAAAATTCTGGACACGCTGCTCCACTCCGCTGTGGCGCTGGCATCCGGCTTCCCCCGCTGGCTGGTGGTGCTGTTTATCTATGGACTGGTGCTGTTTCTGAACTTCTTTATCAGCTCCGGCTCCGCCAAAGCCTTCCTGCTCATGCCCCTGCTGGTACCCCTGTCGCAGATTTTCGGAATTCCTTCCCAGCTGTGTGTGCTGGCCTTTGCCTTCGGCGACGGCTTCTCCAATGTGTTTTATCCCACCAATGCCGCCCTGCTGATCGCACTGGGTCTGGCAGATGTGGATTACGGATCATGGGTGCTGTACTCCTGGAAATTCCAGCTGCTCAATCTGCTCCTGACCTCCTGCCTGCTGCTGTTTGCCCTTTCCGTTGGCTATCGATAAAGGAGGATTCTCCATGAAAGAACAAATTCACACCATCCCGGTCAATGAAGCCTTTGATTCCGGCGACGAATGTCCCTTCTGCTGGCTGGCTCGGAAAGCGGAGCAGAGCGCCATCCGCTATGTGGTCGGCCCTTCTGCAAGCTACATGGAACCGGATGTCCGCGGCGCTACCGATGCCCGCGGCTTCTGCCCCCAGCATCTGAAAAAGCTCCACGAATACGGCAATACCCTCGGCAACGCCCTGATTCTGCAGACTTATTTTGCCGGTCTGCTGGAAGAATTTCAGGCGGAAGCCGCCGAATTCCGGATTCCGGAAAAAAAGAAACTCTTCGCCAAAAAGAAGCAGCCGGAAACGCCCCCCTACTGGAAGCGGCTGCAGGAAAAAAACCGCCGCTGCTACCTGTGCGAAAAGAACGAATACAACATGAACCGCTACTATGACACCTTCTTTGCCCTTTTGCGGGAGCCGGAGTTCCGGGCAAAGGTAGAGGCCTCCAAAGGCTTTTGCCTGCATCATTTTGCTGCCATCATGGAGCTGGCGGAGGACAAGCTGCCTAACAGCCTGCGGGAATGGTTCTATCCCACCATTATACAGCTGATGGGGGAAAATCTGATCCGGGTCAAGGAGGATCTGGACTGGTTTGTGGGTATGTTTGACTACCGGCAGCAGGGCGCGGACTGGAAAAACTCCAGGGATGCCGTCCGCAGAACCATGCAGAAGCTTCGCAGCGGCTATCCTGCCGATCCGCCCTACAAACCGGAGCGCTGAAAATCATTCCCGTGTAGGAGTACCCAAGGCTCCCTTGTGTAAAGGGAGCTGGCAAATTGCGACGAAGGAGCAATTTGCCTGAGGGATTGCGCAGTATCATGTTTCTTATCGGAAGGAAATCAATGCGAATATGGAACGATCTGCTGTGGCAACCCCTCCGTCATGGCTAACGCCATGCCACCTCCCCTTACACAGGGGAGGCTTTGCTTACCGACTCTTGGCAAAAGGAGGATTTGCAATGAAAATCGTTGTTTTGGACGGCTTCACGGAAAATCCCGGTGATCTCAGCTGGGACAAGCTGGCGGCTCTGGGTGAGCTGACGGTCTATGACCGCACCTCCCTGACCGACGAGCAGGAGATCATCGCCCGAATCGGCGATGCCCAGATCGTCTATACCAATAAAACGCCCATCACGGAGGCCATACTGGAAGCCTGCCCCAATATCCAGTTTCTTTCTGTTCTGGCGACGGGCTACAATGTGGTAGACTGCGAAGCTGCCCGTAAGCGGAACATCCCCTTGACCAACGTCCCCGCCTATGGAACGGCAGCTGTGGGGCAGTTTACCATGGCACTGCTGCTGGAGATCTGCCACCACGTTGCCCACCATTCCGATGCTGTGCATCAAGGCCGTTGGGAAAACAGTAAGGACTTCTGCTTCTGGGATTATCCCCTGATGGAGCTGGCAGGCAAGACCATGGGCATCATCGGCTTTGGTCGAATCGGTCAGCAGACCGCCCGCATTGCCAGAGCCATGGGCATGGAGATTCTTGCTTACAGCCGTACGGAAACCGATTCCGGCCAGGAGATCGGCACCTATGTGGATCTGGACACCCTGCTGGCCCGCTCCGATGTGATCTCCCTGCACTGCCCCCTGTTCCCAGAGACAAAGGGTATCATCAACCGGGAAACCATTGCAAAAATGAAAGACAGTGTAATTCTTCTGAACACTTCCCGCGGGCCTCTGATCGTAGAGCAGGATCTGGCAGATGCTCTGAACAGCGGCAAGGTCTATGCAGCCGGTCTGGATGTGGTGTCCACGGAACCCATCCGCAGCGACAATCCCCTGCTGACCGCCAAAAACTGCCTGATCACGCCCCATATTTCCTGGGCACCCCGGGAAAGCCGCCAACGAATCATGGACTGTGCCGAAGCCAACCTGAAGGCATTTCTGGCAGGCAGTCCCATCAATGTGGTGAATGAAGTATGAAAAAAGTAATTGTTGTTTCCGATTCCTTTAAAGGCTCTCTCAGCAGCAGCCAGATCGTCCATATCGCAAAAGAGCGAATCCCCTGCTATTTCCCCGGCTGTCAGATCATCGGTATGCCCGTTGCCGATGGAGGTGAGGGCACCGTGGACTGTTTTCTGGAGGCCATGGGTGGAGAGAGGATCACCGTCCCCGTCACCGGCCCTTGGGGCGAGCAGGTCATGGGCTTCTATGCCCGCATCGGTGATACCGCCGTGGTGGAAATGGCTGCGGCAGCCGCGCTGCCCATGGTGGGTGACCGCAAGGATCCCTCCCGTACCACCACCTGGGGAGTGGGTGAGCTGATCCGCCATGCCATCGAACAGGGAGCAAAAAAGATCATTCTCGGTCTTGGCGGCAGCGCCACCAATGATGGCGGCTGCGGCTGTGCGGCGGCGCTGGGTGTCCGTTTCCTTGATTGCGACGGAAACACATTCCGTCCCGTGGGTGCAACCCTGACGGACATTGCCGCACTGGATTGCACAGAAGCAGATTCCCTTCTGCGGAATGTGACCGTGGAGGTTATGTGCGATATCGACAACCCCCTCTGCGGCACAAGAGGCGCTGCAGCCGTATTCGCCCCTCAGAAGGGTGCAGATGCCGCCATGGTGGCAGAACTGGATGCCGGTCTTGCCAATCTGGCAGCCGTTGTACAGAAGCAGCTGGGCATCGCTGTGGCAGAGCTGCCCGGTGCCGGTGCAGCCGGCGGTTTCGGTGCAGGTGCAGTGGCCTTCCTCCATGCGGAGCTCCGCCCCGGTATCGAAGTGGTGCTGGATTTCGTGGGCTTTGACCGGCAGCTGGAGGGCTGTGATCTGGTCATCACCGGTGAAGGCCGCATCGACGGTCAGTCTCTCGGCGGTAAAGTACCCATTGGTGTCTCCAGAAGAGCCAAACAGCATGGCGTTCCGGTCATTGCCATCGTGGGCATCGTGTCCGATGACGCCGACGCCGTCTATGACGAGGGCATCACCGCCGTGTTCAACACCAACCGCGCCGCCCTGCCCTTTGCCGAAATCAAGGATCGCGGTGAGACCGATTACCGCCGCACACTGGATGATGTGCTCCGGTTTGCAAAGGCTGTTTCCAAAAT
>JAZSCX010000013.1:0-53899 GCA_045530865.1 Candidatus Avilachnospira sp. | reverse complement strand
TCATCTTCTTGACCATCTGGCCGCCGACGGAACCGGCTTCACGGGAGGTCAGGTGACCGTTGTAACCCTTCTTCAGGTCGACGCCGACTTCCCTTGGTGTACCTGTTCCTTATTAAGCACCCTTGGTACACACCGGAAATTGCCGGACAGGCTCCTGAGCCAGTTCTCCCACAAACTTGTAGAAGATGCGGATGTGCTGCCGGTAGGGCTGATTGCGGTGGGTGGCCTTCACGGTGCCGTCGGGATATTGCTTGGGGCCAACTTCAATGCGCTCCACAAAGGTCAGAAGGGTCTCCCTGTCCAGTTCTTTGATGTGGGTGTACTCTTTTGCCAAAGCAAAAAAACGGTCAAAACTGGCCTTTTTGTGCTCCGCCTCGGAGATCACGCTGAGTTTCTCCAAGGTGGTCTGCAAGCCGGCGGCTTCTTTTTCCAAGTCGCCTACCATTCGGGCAAGGCGGGCATCGTCTAAACGGCCTTCGGCGTTGTCGGTGTAGAGCTTGGCGATCATTCGGTCGATGGTACTGAGCCGTGCCTCGGCCTTTTCCTTTTGCAGTTTCTTCTCCCGAAGTTTTCGGTCGGTTTCTGCTTCTTGGATGGCATTTTGCACCAGTTCCGTGATCTGTTCTTCGCTAAGAGCCAACAGGCTGTTCAAGTCTTGACGGATGAGTTCCACAAGGTCTGCGTATCGTACCCGGACACCCTCACAGGGGGCAGAAATGTCCTGCCGTTGGTGGGTGCAGGAGAGATACCAGTACTTCTCCCGTTCGCCTTTGTAGACTGTGCCGCAGGAGCACAGGGAGTAGCCGCATTTGCCGCAGACGGCAATGCCGGAAAAAATGCTTTTCCGCACATGGTCATAGGCCCGGTAGTCGCTGCTGCCCCGTCCAAGGTTTTGCTGTGCCCGGTCGTAGATGAGTTGGGAAACCAAAGGCGGATGGGTGTTTTCTGTTACCGCCCACTGATCCTCCGGGAGGGGAATCTTTTTCTTGGACTTGACGCTGGCCTTTTTGCTTTTGCCAAGAAGCGTGTGCCCCAGATACACCGGGTTCTTGAGAATTCGCTTGACCGTGGTGTAATTCCAGAGATCGGATGCTCTTGCCGCCCCTTCTTCGCTGAACTCATCCCGGTAGAGAACCCGGTATTTGAGCGGTGGAATGACGCCGGACGCATTGAGGGACAATGCGATTTTTCGGGAAGAGTCACCCTTGGCAGCCTGCTCGAAAATGCGCTGTACGATGGGGGCAGTCACTTCATCGGGGGTGAGCCGGTGCTTGTTGACCCGATCCTTTTTGTAGCCGTATGGGGGACAGGCGCAGTACTGGCCGCTTTCCCGCTTGCTTTTCAGCACATCCTTGACCTTTCGGGAGCCGTCACGGAGATAGACTTCGTTCATGGCAAAGAGAAACGGTGCCATGATGTTCTCCCGTTCTGTGTCAAAGTTGTCCGCAATGGCAAGGTAGTGGATACCGTGTTCCGGGAAATACTGCTCGGCGTAGTAACTGGCCTCCCGCATATCACGACCCAGTCGGGACAAATCCTTGGTGATGACCATGTTGGCCTTGCCCAGTGCGATTTGGGAGAGCATTTCACGGAAAGCCGGGCGGTCAAAATTGCCGCCGGAGTAGCCGTCGTCCACAAACTCCCGAAGCAGGGTAATGCCATTTTGTTTGCAGTAGTTTTCTACGATGATTCGCTGGTTGGTAATGCTGGCAGACTCACCACCCTGAGCTTCTTCGTTGGAAAGCCGCAGGTAGGCATAGGCCAGCCCGATTTTGTCGGTTCTCATAGTCGCCTCCTCACGACGAACCGACCCACTGTTAGAATTATACACCATATTCTGCTTCTTCGTCAAAGGCAGAGGTTTCCAAAATCCGCTGGGACAGCTGCTCCGCTACCAGCTGAGATGCTGTGCGGTCGCCGGTGTAGACCCGGCTGATCTCGTAGGTCACGGGACCAAAGGTAATCTGCGTTTCGTTCATGTGTTCGCCTCCAGGATTAGTGTGACCCATGGGGATGGGGTTCATACCAAAATCAGCCATTCCGGTCACGGTCCTTTTGCAAAGAGGCCAGATAGATGTTGGTCACATCGGCCCGTTCGTGTCCAAGAAGCCGGGAAACGACAAAATGGGCGTCCAGTTCACCCATGCCCTCGGACACAAGGCGTGCATAGGTCTCGGCGGCGTATGTATGTCGAAGTCCATGGAAAGTCAGAGGGGTATCCCGGTGATGGAGGATGAACTGCTGAAGTTGCTGGATGGCTCTGTCCGTGGGCAGGTCATCAGCCACCAACAGTTTGTGCCCCCTTTGGGTGCGAGCAAGCTGCTCCTTCATGGCGATAGCGATACATTCATTGATGGGGACAGTGCGGATTTTGCCGCCTTTTCCCTTGATGGTAATGGCATTTTCACGCAGAGCTGCTTCTGCCGTGGCGGTGTCAATGCGGAAACATTCGTGGATGCGCAGTCCAGCATAACGGCCGAGGTAGAGAGCAAGGATGTAATCGTAGCGGGCGGCAGACAGTGCATGCCCCAGCATCCGGTTGAATTCTGCCATGGTCCATGTGCGGTCAGCTTGTCCAAAACGGCGGCGTTCCAAGACGATGCCCAATTCTGTATTGGTGGGAAGGGTGTGTCTGGGATGGCTCATTTTGTCGTGGAAAAAGCGGATGGCTGCCAGGTCGGTCTTGACGGTGCTGGCAGATTTGCCGGTCTCTTGTAGGTACAGTACATAGCTGACCAGATGCTTGGCGGAGATGTTCTCCAACTTTTGCAGGCGGTAAGTGTCGGCCAAATAGGCACAGAACCGCTTGCAGGCTTCATAGTACCGCTGCTTGGTGCGAAAACTACCTTGCCGGTTGTGGCGGTACAGCTTGTCCAGCTGTGTGGTGAGGTTTTGGCAGATCCCTTGATTCTTGGTTTGTAGCATAGAAAGAAAACTCCTTATCGATCAAATTTGCTTTGTTCAGTTGGGTATAGCTTGCCCGGTGGCATTTGGCGCGGTTTCCGGTTTGTTTCCGGGAAAGAAACCTGTTTACATGACTGCAAAACGTTGCAAACACTTGTTTTTGGATAAAACCGAAATTCCTGTCTCTGTTTGGAAAGGTCAGTACGATACCGCGTGGGCTAATGCCTGTGTTCCGAAGAAAACTGCGGTGGACACGGCCGCTGAACTCGGCTGCAGGTCAAACTGCGTGTGTCCTTTGATCCGCCCGGCTGCGGATCGGTGCGTGAGATTCCTGCGGTGCCGGATCATGTTTCACCATGGCCTCACAGGTCGAGAGCTTGCCGTACTCTCTGAACGGTGTTCCTGCCGTACCGTCTGCCGGCGTTGAGTTTTTTGATCGATAAGGATTGCTCCTCCTTTCTTCCTTGGTCTTTGTCCGGGTTCGGCAAACCCCGGTACTGTGCAAAAAAGACACAGAAAGCAAAAACGCATTTGCGTACTGCTTTTTGTGTCTTTTTTCTTTACGGATATTCCGTATGTCATATGTCGGCTGTTTTAGCCGTGTGGTGTCTGATCCTTCTGTGTTCTTGGCCATTTTGCGGCTTATGGACAGACTTCGCCTGTCTCATAACACATCCGCCCTTACATTGCTCCGCCCTAACTTAGCTCCGCCCTAAAATACAATGCCAGTATAGCACCCATTTTTCTATCTGTAAACTTGCACTTTTTGCAAGGGGGAAATCAGGAGATCGATCTTTTTCTTGTATCCTAACAAGATAGAATCCATGCATGGAATCAGCGAATCCATAGCATAAATCTCCCGGAGTTCTTCACAGGAGGGCAACTTGGTTACATCGAGATGATTCTTGTTTTGTACATAGTCCAACAGCTTCAATTCCTTTTTTACAAAGCTGTTCACTTCAATGTCGGTCAAGTCTTCCCGTTCCGGTTTCCTGGGGTCATTCCAGAACATAGAATTGCCGGAATCAAAGATCGGAGCCATGCCGATGAACTTCAGCGTTGTTGTATCTCTCAATACGCCAAAGTTGTTCAGATGGCGGTCTGTATTGGTCAAAACAAAGTCCGTTAAGATTTGATACTCCAAGAAGTTTCTTACTTGGTCGTCAGACATACCATGTGCCACACAAACCTGAATAAAGTGCTCATACATGGAAGTGGCATTGTTCTTCTTTTTTGAATCTACGACATCGATAGCCGGGATCAGCTCAACGTCGTCAGATGTAAAACTTTCACAGATACAGTAAATCTGGGCATTATTTTCCAAATGAATGGGCTTGTAAGAAACAAACGGCTGAGCATTTTGCTTTTGGTGAAGCAAGGTTGCAGCCACTTCGTTTAAGCTTTCTTGAGAATTGCTGCCATGGTTGCCTTTGATCAAGCACCGTTTTCCATCGGAGATGATCCATTTTTTACGCAGTTCACCCTGTACTGAAGAACTGGGAGAAAATGCATTTGCCGGAAGTTCAGCGGTAGTTTTTTCAGTTCCAAACTGCATATTTCCTACGGCATCCCGGAAATCGTTGGTGAACAGATTGATATCATTCCAGCCTGCTTCCATTTCCAAAGGCTTGATCCAATAATGATCTGTCAGGCTCAACCCCAAATTCCGAACCAGATATTCCTGCGGTGTCGCAATGCCCAGCTGTGCCAAAACGTGTTTGATGTTGCCCTGACCCACAGGAACGGCACGCCGCAGCCACCATTTCCGAAGTGCTTCTGAATCTATACAGCCTCCCAAGGGCAGAAGTTCAGGGGTTTTCGGTTTGGAGGCTTTGAGAATCGCACCGGAGGAAATGTCGATCAGCAGGGAGCAAACCGGAGTGTCCCTGTGCATCAAAATGTACATTTTTTCATTCATTGTTTCACCAACTTTCAAATCCGTTCTTTTCAAGCAGAAGCTGGTCGATTTTTGATTCGATTTGCAAAGATGCTGCATCTTTTAGACTCTCTAATAAAGAACCCCTAAATACAGCCGGGAACGGCAGTGCATATTGCTTCCCTTCAAAATAGAACATGGTTGCGATCTTGCTGTTATGACAGAGCCACCGTCCGGCAGTCTTATATTTTTCACAGTAAAACCGCTGGCCTTGAATGATGTCTGCGGAAAGTTCGTTAGAGGAAAGGATGGAAGCACCACGAAAATCATCCGGCAGCAGAAGTTCTTCTGTTGTGCAGCCCAAAACGGTGGATAGACGCAGCAAAATATCTCCATTTGCGGAAGTTAGTTTTTTATGACCCTGTTCGTAATCTTGTAGAGAACGAAAATTTACCCCACTCATTTCTGCCAGCTCTTTTTGTGTCAGATTTCTGCTTTTTCTGATTTGTCTTAACTGCATACTCCTCACCTCAACTATATTATACGCAAAAATGCGTATAATAGTCAAGCGGATTTTATAGTTGTAGCAAAAGGAACCATGTTGATCATTGTCTTGCCTCCTTTGGAAGATATTTGACAAAAAGAAGAAGGATGTGTCACACTTCTGTGAACATCCTTCTTTTCTGATTATAAGTATAATATGGTGTCTTTCGTCATTTCAAGTGCACACGACTGACAATAATATGCAAAGAATGGGCAAAACTGTGTCATTATCAGATTCAATTACTGAAGAACAAACAACGCCAAACATTTTAGTTTATACTATTTATTTCCCGTACAGATTATTGTATTCCTCAATCGCATAGTGATCTGTCATTCCGGCAATGTGGTCGCATATTTTTCGCATAGGTGCAATTTTCTTTTTCAGGTTATTTAATAAAAGATGTCGGAAGGTATTTTTATTATTCTTACGCTATCAGCACTCGGCACCATTTTATAAAAAAGTGCCGAGTGCTGTATTGGTGTTATTGTATTGACTAAGAGAATGTATTGGTACCAGTCTACAAATCACGAAGCAGCAGGAACATACCGAGACACAATGTGATAGACATCTTCATACTCATCCTTGGTCAATTCAATCATAACTAATTCTCCATTAACCATCCCAGAGAGAGTACCAAGAAAATGGAACGATGTAGTCAAATAGTCTTTTCCAAATTGAAATCGCAATGTTGCAACACTTAATAGTGGAGAATTAAGAGATTGCTTGTGGTCGCTATTAAAAATCCCAATCATGGTTTCTGCCTCGTGCTGCGATAAACTATACTCGACGTACTCATTGCTATATGTTTCGTGGTCAAACTCGATATCAGAAACAAATAAGACAATCTCACTTGCTCGATCTACATCAGAACTGTCCATACAATTATCACTATCTGAAACGCTACCGGTTGAAACACTCGACCCACCGCTACACTCGGATAACGAGGGGGCGGCATCTGTCTCGGTTATTGTGGTCGTAGCACAGCCCGATAGTAACATAAGTAACATTAGCAACAATAAGACCAAGTATCGCACAAACATCATTCGAATGGCAGGGGTCTGCATATTATGACCAAGCCTCCCCGGTGTACGATGTGTCACCATAAAACTTTATGGGAGTTGACCCAGAACCAGGTACCATTGCAGCGGCATCAACAGCAGCCTGTCTAACTGTGTTCGAGCCATTAATAAGAGGCCAGAATTCCTCAGCAAATAGATAAGAATCATCGTATGCCACAGATCCGTTCCAACCGAGGAAAGCACGATCGCTATATCCGTTAATTTTAAAAGCATTTGCCCAGCCAGTATCAGTAGCTGTCTGGCACGCATCCAAAAACACAAAATGCCAATTACCAGTTACGTCGCTATGCCTTATCCAGCCGGTACTATGAAAACCCAATACCGTTGTATTACCGTGACCAGTAAAGAAAAATGCATACTCATTACTTAATGCGCTTAAATAGTTTTTAATATCTGTAATCATTTGTCTTGTAGAATAAGCATTAGATGAAGCATTATATCCAAGACGCCCCATAGCCGAAGCGGCCATATCAGCTTTATCCTCAAACCAGGAATTGTACTTTCTAACTTCAGCAGTAGTGTAGTCCAAAAGTACGGAATTATAGTTGTCCGCAGAAGAATTCTTTGATTCCTGAATTGCAACGGAAAAACCTGTTTCCAACATCAACATGTCTCGGCTAACATACTCCCCACTTAAAGCATCAACATATATGATAATATTGCCGTCGGTCGAAGAAACACGGTACACCAAATAGCAGATATCGTCATTATATTGATCAATAAGAGTGTTATACATACGATCACTTATGTACGTCAATTCAACTTTGTCTAATGTTACTTCCTGAGAGGTGTAATTTTGTGCCATGGATAATGCTTCTGCAGCACTTATTGTAGGCATGATGGCATTTGGGCTGCTATCAAAACGAACAGCAACAGAAAATACCAAAGAGTTCCTATCGAAAACGACATTTATCGATTGGAATGGATTGGTGATGTCATTTGCAAGCATTTTCTCAAAAGTGAAAAACAAATAGTCTTCATCAAACTCATATGTTTCTGTGAGAGCGTATTCAGTGTCAATGCCAAACAATTCATACAAATCCGGCATCATATCAAGGCAGATATCCTGCATGTTCTGAACAGAAGAAGCTGTGACTATCTGGTTTGTCATATCCGTGGAATATATGGTGGAAATTTTAAAAATATCACCATTTTCATCAAAAGAGACTTCGGTCTTATCTTTGGTGATATATCGCGTGTAAAATTCCTCGGTTGTAGTGTCATAAATCTGATATGCGTTAGAGATGTCAATATCACAACCAAATAAATCTTCGATAATATCTGTCCGGTCATTGCAGCTACCTGCAGAACGGTTCATTCCGTTTATTGCATTGCTAAAAGAAATTGCTGCATTAGTACCGCTGATGACCTCAATAATTTGTTCTTTCTCGCAGGAATTAACTTTCTCAACTACAACGGCTGATTGGTTTGAGGACAGCAAAACATTCTTGTCGGATAGAGTGCTTGCCTCTGGCTTGCCGGCATACGCAGCCGTAGAAAAACAGCCAATAAGGACACTAATGAGCAGAAGTGTACATAAAATTTTCCTTACTTTATACATAGTAGAAACTCCTTTCCAAACTTACCCAACAAACCCCTTTTTACTAAAAATCTAAACCACCCCCCGTTATTGAATAACGACACAGGGATATCCCTGTGAGGGTTGCATATGCAACCCTCAATTTTAGTTGTTTGTCCCAGAGATTGAGACAGGTGCGTATGCAGTTCCATTGATCCGGACATCCGCTATTAATGTATAGGTTTGATTACGTGACACAGTTGCAGTATCGCTGAAATCTAACATACCCGTATCGCTGGCAGTCCAGGTTGCAAGGGTACGAGTTCCGTGCTTAAGCCGTATGGTAGCTGAGATATTATCTGTTGTCCTGTCTGCGGCTACATATAGTGTGCAGTATGCCATGGTATTGGAAAACGACAGTTCAGGCTGAATAAGCGTGGATCTCGTAGTTACAGCATGAGCGGGGATTGTGAGTAGCATCAGGGTAAAAACCAAAAGAATGCATACAGTCCTCCTGCGCATAAAATCACCTCCTTCCATCTTTATACATTAATACGACGAAAGGAGGTGATTTTGGACAAGAAGAAATTTAATTTTTATCTACTGGATATACTTCGATGCTTTCGGCAATCTCAATTAACTCGTCAGTTGATACAAAAGCTGAAAGCTGGAAAGCCACGTTTGTGTTTGGGTCAATCCACATAATTACATTTGCAACATCGGTAGAACGAGAAATAAACAGATCAGCCTCAACTCCATTAATATATACAACGGACTGATCCATGTCTTCTACATCCAAGAACCAAGCTGTTGAAGTTGGGTTATAAATATAGCAGAAACGAAGAATGTCGTTTTGGTTGTTAGAGTAACATGCAATTGTGCCACTCGCTAAAACAGTAGCTTTGAACTCTGTATATCCATCAGGGAGCACGCCCGGACGATATTGTTTCTGTTGTGGGGTGGCTGCGGATTCATCGGAATAACGATACACGAAGAAGTTTTCATATTTCTCTTTGATCCATCCAAAAACTGCTTCTCGTGCTTCTACATCAACCGACAGCCAAATGCTGCTTCCGATGAGCAACACAAGGAAAACAGCGGCAACTCGCTGTATGGCTTTATAGAACATCTGATGTTTTGTTCTGTGTACGAGCCTTCTCATTTTCTTTTCAAAGGCAGGAGAAAATGTATGGGGATGCTCGGGATCGTAATCATGCTCAGCATTTTGAACAAGAGCTTCATTTGCTATTTGAGCTGCTTGTCGAAGCATTTCATCTGTTATCATACTTCGGTTCCTCCTTCTGCATAAAGTTCTCTCAGAAGGTTTTTTGCTCTTTGGTCAATTTTTTGTGCCCATGCGAGAGAGATGTTCATCATCTTGGCGATTTCACGCAGGGAATAGCCATGATGGTATTTTAGCAAAATAACAGTCCGCTGCTGTTCCGGCAGTTTTAGAATACATGAAGCCAGGAAATCTGTACGATCCAAAGGTGAAGGTGTCGCAATCCTGATTGTATCATCGTAAGGAAGTTCCTCATGCTTACTTCTCCACCTCAGCAGATCCGTTACTCTGTTGTCAACTATAGTTACGACGTACTGCTTCGTTCTTGGACTCACTGGGTCTATTTTTTTAATATTTTCTGCAATTTTCAAGAAAGCGTAGTGTACGGCGTCCTCTGCATCTTGGATATGCTGCAGACGCTTGTATGCTACATGGAACATCAGATTGCGATATTCGTGGTATATTGCTTCAAACTTTGATTGATCTGCAGCTGTTTCGATCATCTGCAAATAGATTATCATGGCATCACCGCCTTTGCCGGGTTGTTTGTCTATCATAAGTCAAATTTCCCATTTCGTCCAGCATATTCTTTCTGGAATGACAGAGGCCAATATGCGAAAAAGAGTTGTATATGCAGTGAAGTTACGAAGAACCCTTTCCAGAAGAAATAAAAAGCATCCGGAGATAGACGATAATCGTCATATCACCGGATGCCCTAATTTGAGGTTATAACGGTATTGCTTATTTGGAATAATGCCGTTTATGCTGCCTTGCAAAGCCGAAGGTTTCTGGCGCGGACGGAGAGTTCCTGAGACAGGAATTTCAAGGACTCGAGCTCATCATCCAGTCTTGTCAGCTCCCGGCGAAGGATCTCTTCATAGTGGTTCTTTTTCTGCTCCAGATTGGTGATTTTATTGACCCAGCGTTCCATGATGGCGGGGCTGGGGCTGTTGCTCTGGATCAGATAGTCTGCCCGTTCCATGTATTCCACAATTTCCTTTTGACAGCCAGATGAACTCCGCTGTCAACTTGTCACTCTGCTTGGCGTCGTCGATGATGTAGAAGCTGTTGACAGTCAAAGGTGTTTCGTTGTGGTTCGTGGTGCTGAGACTCTCCAGAAATGTTTCAAAGACATCCACCTGCTCCATGTGCTGTCTGGGGACGAAATACAGGTAGCCGGTGGAGCTGACCCTGGTGGCTTCCACAGAGTGCAAATAGGACTGGCAGATGGTATCGATCTGACGCTGGTTGGCGCAGATCTGATATAGTTCGAACAGTTTTTCGGCTTTCTGGCAGTATCAGTCTGATGATTATTCTATTGAATTATTCGAAAAAAGTCGTATAATAAAAAACGAAAATTGCAAAATCTCTTACATGCCACAAGGAAGGACTGAACACACGGATATTGCTCGTTCAACATGTGGTATCTCTAAAGTGGCATTTCCTGTTTTGCGCTCCTCTGCTCTATTTAATGATTGAAATGCTAAAAAATTACAAGGTGATTAAGTATGTGCAAGTCTATTTTTGCTGATCAATTTCTTGGTGCAACTTTTGCGAATTTGATTAAACAAGATGTTTTTGAAATCGAGATATCTCGATTAAGCAAACTAGAAAAAGTAATTGATAAAACACTTAGGGATACCCATAATACTATGTTACTTTTTTCGTCTAACGATATTCTTTCAATGGCGGATGAGTATAGTGATTTCTTTAGAATCAAGCAAAATACAATAGCCCTCAGCAAAGTTATTGCCGCAGAAATAAAAGGGGACATTGAAAAAAAAGAACAGTTAATTAGTATTTTGCAACAATATTTCACTTCGGGAATTCCCAATAGCATAAATAATACATTGTCTGCTATTTTGGACAAATCATTTCTTTAAGTCGGGAGCGGTATATATGTCTGCGAAGATTATTAGAGATCCAATCCATGGATATATATCCATTGAACCTATTTATTTGCGTGTAATTAACAGCCCCGAGTTTCAAAGATTGAAAAATATAGAACAAGGTAGTTTCCGAGTCCTATATCCTGCAGCGAGACATGATAGATTTATTCACTCTTTAGGAACATTTCACTTAGCAACAAAGTTTGCACAGCACTTTATTGACAATATCAAAGAAGATCTTGCTATTGATATTGTTGAAGGGTCTGAAATGCAGCTAATGATTAAAAAGATCGTTAACTCATTTTGTTATGCCGCACTTCTTCATGACATCGGTCATGCACCTTTCTCCCATACGACGGAAAAGTTTTTTAAAATGAAAATGGAAACATCAACTCCTGTAATTAATAAGCAATTATGTGCGGCGATTGAGTCTGTTGTCAATAAAGATACATATCAAAGATTTGAAGAGGAATTTTCAGGATGTTCCCCTTCTCCGCATGAGATAATGAGTGCTACAATTCTCATTACAAATGCAGAAAATTTTCTTGGTGAAAACATATTAGACTTTGACTTAGAACTGTCTGCCCGGATGGTGATTGGTTGTACTTATGATTACAATAAAGATGCAGGCATTTCATCTGAAGAAAAGCTGTTAACAGGAATTAAAAACTGCCTAATTAGGCTGTTAAATTCTCAGACCGTTGATGTGGATAAACTGGATTATATTACGCGTGATACGCAAATGTCCGGCTTTGATAATGTGTCTATCGACATTGAGCGCCTGGTTAGATCGGTTACAGCAGTTAAAATTGGAGAAGAGGAATGGTTGTATCCCGCATTTCGAAAGAATGCTTTAAGTGTAATTGATAATGTTTTTCGTGCCAAGACTGAGCAAGGCTTGTGGATGGTTGCGCATCCTGTGGTTCTGTATGATGTGGAACTGTTGAGTCATTGTATAAATAAATTGCATGCTTTGATTGATGGTACATATATTAATCAAGTGTTTTCGATTGAGGCGCTCGGAATTGAGGGTATTAAACTTGCCGAAAAATCATATTTTCTGTTAAATGATATTGATATCGGCGCTGATTTAAAAAAGTTCTATCACTCAGAACCATTGTTTTGTGAGTTATATGAACGAGAAAATAGACGACATCCAATATGGAAGTCATATTATGAATATAAACACTTATTCTCCAATGAGCCTCAAAAAATATCTGAGGAGGATGTTTTTCTCTATTTCAAGCCTCTTATAGACTATTTGAAAGATATGGAAGTTTTTGTATTAAACGAAGATGAATATGCAAAAATCATGTCCGATAGCGAAGCTTCTAGTGCAACCAAAAGTGCTGCAGAGTTCTTGTGTAAATTTTTTGTAGACAAAGAAATAGATTTTAATGTAGTGTTATTGAGTTCAAACAATTCATTCACACCAAAATTCAATCCTGGATCTGTTTATATTCTTTTTAACAATCTACCCCAGAGGAATGGCATGAACTATGAAACATATGAGTTTCTAAAAGGGTCTAATATAGGAAGAGAGGATAATCGTCGCCTTTTTTATATGTACCCAAAAGAAAAGCTTTCTATCATGCAAATTGAAGAATTGCGAGAAAGTCTTTTTGCTGAATTGTTGGCACGGAGGGAAAAACCTCGTGTCTAAAGGCTTACATGCATACAGTTGAGCAAAAAGATGCAAAAAGATAGAAACATAAAACATAGGATGCGCAGCATTCCAAATCTGTAAAGATATCACAGTAAACTGCATAATAAGAACCGGGTTTTAAGTGGAGTGGCATTGCTAAAGCTATGCCACTCCACACTCTGTCTAGATGCACTTGTGATAATAGAGGCTATTGTTTCGCTTGATAAAGCAGTTAATTTGACAATGTGCTTGAGAAAAATACATGCGCTATGTATAGAAGAAATATTTTGGGTGCAAGCAAGTGAATATCCTTTTTACATTTCTTCGATTGCTGAGTGTGGGCATAATTGCTGACACATTTTGCAACCGCTACATAGTTCATTATCGATTTCAACTGTTTTGTCTACTTTTTGGGATATTGCGATACATAGTCTATCGCAGCAGAAGCAACTTGAACATTTATGGCATTTGTTAGTGTTAATTTTCATTTTCCTACTTTTAGGCTTAGGAAGCTCGTCAGTACAACATTTAATGTATGGCAAGGCGATTTTCTTTAACTGATTAATGCTGTGCAATCTATTTGCATCTAAGTAGCTGTAAAGCCTGTCGTTGTATTTTTCAAAGACTGACATTCCGTTCCACAATACTGCACTGGAAAGCTGGACAACATCTGCCCCTAACATAAGTGCTTGAATACCCTCATCTGCGGATACAATTCCGCCTACGCAAGCAAGACTCAATCCTTTTTCTTCGGCAATCTTCTGGTAGTCAATTAGATTCTTAAATGTGAGCATCTTCTCATACGGACCATACATTCCGCTTGGTGCCCATGCCATTCTTCTATCAAAAGGACAATAGCCGTCACGGTCAATATTAGGCGGCATCAAGCCAATATAGGCATTCGATAGGGTCAGACCATTTACTTCGCCATCTAAAGAATTCATTATTCCGGAATAATCCTCATATGGAGTGATCTTTAGAGAAATGGGCAAATTACATATTTTTCGTATCTCTTTTAATAACTTAATCGACAGGCCATTTTGGGCAGTCCCTTTCACAATGACATTGGGACAGGAGAAATTCAATTCTAATCCATCAATTCCGGTCTCGCACAGTTTGCGAACGGCATTGGTGATATCCTGCTCTGTACCGATGTTTGCAACACTACCCAGTACGGGAACTGATTCGCAGCACTTCTTTACATTGTACGCAAGATTTATCCCGTAGTCTAATGAGACAATGTTGGGAACAGAAGGACCAAGAACAGTGAAGCCCATCCTGTGCCTTGGGTTCAAACCAGTATCAAATGTGAGACAATCGGCGATTGTCTCATTTTTCTCAGCATTTCCTTTGACTTCTGGATTAACAGACGGCAGTATAATTGCTCCACCCCCCACATCACACACTTTTCGATAGTAGTCCACATGCTTTGATAGGGATACATTGGACACCAAGGTTAAAGAGGCAATTACAAAGGGAGAACTGAGCTGCAATGACATCCATCTGCAGTTTGTCTTTTGGCTCGTGTTATAAACCATTTTAGCATCACTCCACCATTTGAGATCTTGAACTTGCTAAATCTTTGTGGGATTCTTTCCATCCTTTTTCACAGCATCTTGATAGTTTTATAAACTCCAGAGAAATGATGGGTTTTTGCGCATCAATTATAACTTTGTTTGTGCTTTCGTTTGTAACAGGGATTGAAAACTTGCCAACAAAACCGGGATCAACAAAGAAACTGATATCAAATCGGATGCCTTTTCTCAGCCAGGATGAAATGGGGCTTGCATGCAACACCATATCCTTTGGAATATTAAATTCCTCATATGAAAAAATCAAAGCTGTTTCATTTGGCTCAAGTATAATTCCTCCCGGACCGTTATCTTCCGGAAGGACGGTTTGTAGCTCTATTTTACTCCAATCACAAAATCTGGAAGATCCTTTTTTGTACGCATAACCCAATGCACAGTCGTAGGATGCGGCTTCCACATTGCGCAAATCACCATATTTAACAATTTTATTGTCCCGGATTATCTCCGCTATTTCATAATCAACAAGTATTCTATCTCCTCCAACATCATGGATACTATTCTCTTTACAGTTAACAAGAGGTGTTTGCTTGAATTTCCATGCAATAGAATCAGGCTTTAGGAGTGTACAGGTGAAGGGGGTGGTATTATTTGACCCGTTATCGATATCAATGAGGACGCACCCACAACCCTCTTTATCACACTCCATTTTAGGCAAACCCAGCTGAATAACAGGCTTCTTTTTTTCAGACAGATGATCAATTATCTCTACGCAAGAATTCTCGTGTAGATGACCGTGTACAAACAAGGTATAACCAAATTTCGCTGCACTCTTCATAAAGCCATAGCCACCAACAGTACCACTATATTTTTTCAAACTGCTGATCGAGGCGATTCCTTCCAACATGGGGTGGTGCGAAACCATAATCCGTTTGTAGTCTTTGTATTTTTCGTCGGCTTGATCAATCTCTCTGAATTTAGATATAAAGTCTTCTATTTCCTGACTTGTAACAGAGGGAATGTCGTATGTGGAGTAGGGTTTAAGAGATTGCAAAATCTCATTCTTCTGCGACTCGCATGCAACAGGTAAACTATTGGCTACCCGAAGGACGTTCTCTATGTTATCGTTCTTCGCACAACCGTTTTCTACTGTGGATACAGCCGCTACCATCAATTTCAACTCATCAAAGATGAATATCGGCGCGTATTTGTGTACTCGTTCATTTTTATATTGTGGGTGAAGGCATTTATTAAATATCTCCGGAATTCCTTGTTGCAACTTACCTGCTTGAGTTCTATCTATATCATGATTGCCTGGCACATAGATAATTCTTTTATAAACATCGTCTACGTCTTGGCTGAATATCTTTTTTGATCTAACAACACCTTCAATTAATTTACTTATATCGTTTAATGCGTCTTGTTTTTTTTCGTCTGAATCTTTTCCGGTAATCATATCACCACAAAAAACAAGCAAATCAATCGGACCGATCTCCTCCATTGCAGCCAACAATACACTTATTTCTTTTGCCCCAACTGGGCAATTAAGTTTTACGGCAGGATCATCGGTATATACACCAATGGAACCTTTTGCTGAATAATGGATATCAGATATACAAAGAATTCTAGCCATATGTCCTCCTTCTCTTTGCGGGAAATTTACTAGATAATCGTACACTACCAAACAATGGTATGCTAGTGAGGTTTCAACAACAATACTTTTATACCATATCGTATGTCACTATGTGGAACCTCCGCCTCTGCATATTTCCGTTTCAACATTAGCGGGTGGATTATTTAGTAATTGGTATCTATCAGATGCCTTCATAGTTGCGGCCATACCGAAAGATATAGACTATCTTTCAGAATAGTAAATGAAAATGGAGATGTCGAAATCGTTTTCATGGTATTATTGTAGTATGCTGAAGTGGTATTTACGTGCTTAATAATTCAATGATGGTCAAACAGTTGGGAGCAACTATCGTATAAAACATATTATTTGTTCCTTTTGATTTGCAATGTTGAAAAATCAATTATTTTTGAGACAGCTAATGTGCCGGTTGGAAGTCCAAGCAAATATTCAACTTCAGATGCATTAATACTTAGTCCGTAACTACAAGATAATTCATCCATAAATTCTCTTGGTGTAAAAACATCCTCTTGCAATAGCATTATTACAGAAGTTTTCAGAAGTGCAGGAGTGGCAGTAATAAGAACATCGTCCAATGGTTCTTCTTTTCGCTGTCCTCTTCTTTGCATAATTCTAATCAAGGACTGATATTCGTCCATTGAAATTACTCCAAGTTTTTCTGCTCTGCGGATCATTGCGGCAATAGAGACTTTCCATTTTTTCTTAAGTTGCTTAAAATAAGTAATCGTGTGTGGACCACTCATTGCATCCAATCTAAAAGTTGATTCTGGCAACAAGAACGCTGCTGCAAAATCATTTGCTTCACGCTCCCTGTTCTTAAACTCCTCTTTAGAGAGTTCTTCGATATCTTCGCTCCATTCATGTAGGCAAATATGGCCAAGTTCATGTGCAATATCAAAATGGATACGCGCAGCAGAAGTTTTGTTGTTTGAATAAGCAATAAGATATGTAGGAACATCTGCTGTTTCGATAAATTGACTAAATGCATCAACATCGTCAGTACTTGTGGAAAATGAGGTAACCAAAATTCCATGCTGCTCTACTACTGCAACCAAATTATCAACAGGTCCTCGCCCCAATCCCCACGCATCTCTCAGCATGTAAGCGGCTTGCTCTGGAGTGACATCCTCCGGCAATTGTAAAGCTTCATATTTGGGAAACGAAACATAGTCTTGAAGCAACGAATAAATTTGGGAAAGAAAATCCATTTTTACACTCTGCTCGCTACGATATTTTTTGTTCGTAGTAAGAAGCGAACGAAAATAAATTGTACCAGAAGTGGATACAACAGGGCGTTCAAAAAAGTATTCGGTTGGGAAATCAAGAGTTTCAGCTATACGTGCTATAATGTTTTTGTTTGTTGGTTGGCTCTTTGCTATTTCGTACATCGACAGTGTCTGCCGTTGGCATCCAACGCGTTCTGCCAGTTCTGCAACTGTTAATCCACGGTAGATACGTGCTTTTTTTAAGCGGTCTCCGTTAAATGGGACATTCATGTAGGACGCTCCTCTTTTTGTCTTTTAGATTATTGTGACTTCCTGCGGCAAGGTAACAATGGTATTTCAAAACCACCACAAGGGCCGACATAGAGTCGGCCCTAATTAAGAAGGTGATCAACTTTCTTGTTTGGTATCTGTTTCCATTTCTTTTTTCTCTGGTTTACCTTTCTGTCTGGCGACAGATTTGGCAGTGAGTGTCAAGCCACGGTTCGGTTGGTTTTGGGGTGCACTGGGTTCGGATACTTTTTCAACAATGATGCTTTCGGCGGCTGTGATGTACTGCGACCAATCCTGCTCACCGTTCTGGGCAATTTCAAGAGACGGTGTTACCATGACGGCACGAATACTTGTCAATTGATATCCGACGGTATCAAACAAAACAAGAACATGGTGGCGTACAATTTCGGATTCGCCACCCAAATCATGCAGCAATGTTTGCACCAACTCCGCAAGATGATCCTCATCCGAAAAGCTGTGAGGAATAAAGCAGAGTTGCTGTTGATCAGAAAGCAGATCTTTGTTGAACTGCCGTGTCAGCATATCTATGTAGTGCATATGAGCACGTTGATGCTGACGATTACGCAGCTCAGTAAACCGCTTTTCTCGCATGAAGGTGAGAATGCACTGTGTTGATCTTTCAAAGATAACCAGCATTTCCCATGGCCCACGGTGGGCATCTGCAACTGTGCAATTCTCAGTGTTTAACGCTTGGATGATGTTCCTGTTGATAAGATCCCAAATCCGGAACGGAATACTGTTCTTGGTATGGAGGTCGTTGTTCTGGATATCCTCACGAATATCGTCTCCAACAGCGTTCTCGACACAACGAACAATTTTTGAAATCAACTCAGTGGGAAAAGAAATTTCGGTGGTGTGCATACTGCACCTCCTTCGTACGATTGTAACATTATTATAGGCGTTTTGATAAAAAATGTCAAGAACAATTTTGCTCTACCTATATTTGGTCTCCTTCAAACGATATACCTGTATAAAAGCAATTATATCATAGATTATTCTTTCTAAATGTTACGTCATAGGATGATCAAAATGGCCTTACTCCCAATGGAGGAAGTGACAAACGGATTGTCAGCAAGATCAGACAACACTATTGCGACATCTTCAATATGTCGATGTCCCTCAAATTGAATAGTAATATGTAGCTATCCCGAGTTGCTGCCGAACACCGAAACAACACTTGCACTGTAACCACTGCAGGCACTATTTGGGGGGGCATATAGTCGGTTTTGAGGAATAACCAATGGGTATTTTAACAGTCGGCTGTTTTGTTCTACAGGAACAGAGTGCTACCCCGGAAACCTTTGCAATTACTAAGAATTTTGTGGTGCCAACCTATCGGCTGAGTTGTGCAGAGGACCCGTCGGTTAAGCTAGCTAAAAACGCACATGAACCGATGGGTCAGTAGTGGCTAAAAAGGGAAAATTAACTCCGATTTGTAGGGAATAGACATCCGCTATACGACAAAAAACATTCCCCACTTTGTGTATAAACTACTTGTTTGCTGGGGAACAATTTGTTATAGTATAGAAAAGAAAATTCCCCAAGGAGGCTTCGTCATGGAGAATACCTACTCTAAAATTCAGAAATTACTGCACCAAAAAGCGGACTATCAGGCACGATTGAACCTGATACCTTATGATGGCACACCGGAGATCAAAGATCGGGATGGGCAAAAGTATCTCTACATGCGAAAGCGTGTAGGAAGTCGATTGACTTCCACCTATGTGGATGCCTATTCTGAAGAACTGCACCAGCTCCTGCTTCGGAATTCTCGGGAAGCCCGGGAGCTTCGCAAGC
This sequence comes from Candidatus Avilachnospira sp., assembly GCA_045530865.1. GTDB lineage: Bacteria > Bacillota > Clostridia > Oscillospirales > Oscillospiraceae > Avoscillospira. The sequence continues at coordinate 34,667 of JAZSCX010000013.1, read as the reverse complement.
AGATCCGGAAGGTAGAGCGGGAATTGGCTACCTTGGGCTATGAAGACGCAGAGCTATCCCCACGAGTACTGCTCAATCTGGATTTTGCCCGAGCCAATATGAAAGCCAATATCTACGATCAGGCTGTTTTGGAGGGGGTCGCTACAACATTCCCCCAGACGGAGGACATTATCGAAAACGGAATTGTGTCCGGTATGAAGCCGACGGATGTGCAGAAAATTTTGAATCTGAAGCACGCTTGGGAGTTTATCCTTGATAAGGATGTTGTGAGCTATGGTACGGACTATCACATTCTCTGCCACATTGCCAAACTGGTAAACGAGGGATTCTATCTGGATGGAGGGCGTATTCGTGGTGTGCCGGTTGCTATTGGCGGCACTAGCTATATCCCACCACTGCCCATTGAAAGCAGCATCAAGGAAAACATTGATGCCATCATCAACGAAAGCACCGATGCTGTGGACACTGCCATTCAACTGTGCCTGTACTGCATGAAAGCTCAGATCTTCAATGACGGCAATAAGCGTGCTGCAGTGATTTTTGCAAATCATTATATGATCGCCAAAGGGCAGGGCCTGTTGGTGATCCCACAGGAGCATGTTCCGGAATTCAAACGACTATTGGTTTCCTATTACGAAGACCGAGACAACGGTGAGATCATAACATTCATGCGAAATCTCTGCTGGCGGACATTCTGAATTGAACAGTATTACCCCGGTGTGGTGCGAGATCACGCCGGGGTATTCTATGTGGGTAGGTCGTCTTGTTAAATAAAGTTTAAGTTTGTGTATTGTAACGAAAGTGTCGCAAAAGAGAAAATAAATCAAATATTCTTATGGCACTGCTGTAAGCGGTCTTAAATCGTTATGTGATAACGTCACGGAATGGAATGTATCCGTCGTATATAATACAGTCAAAAAGATAATCAGGAGGTACTGAAGATGAGGAAGCTTCTGCCAATTTTCATAGCAGTTCTTCTTTTGGCGGGCTGTGCTGCACCTGCGGAGCAGGAAGTCAGCTATCATCAGGTCACGATGGACGAGGCCACTGCCATGATGGAAGAAGAAAAGAATTACATCATTCTGGATGTTCGCACTGCTGCGGAATTTAATGAGAAGCATATCCCCGGCGCTATCAACATCCCAAACGAGACCATCGGCACAGATGCGATCCCGGAGTTACCGGATAAAGATCAGCTGATACTGGTATATTGCCGCAGCGGCAACCGGAGCAAGCAGGCATCTGAAAAATTAGTAAAATTAGGCTATACCAACGTTGTCGAGTTTGGTGGCATCATCGATTGGCCCGGAGAAACACAGACGAACGAAGGAGGAGCGTTATGAGGATATTTGACTTATTCAAACAGCCCGACATCCATAAAGGACTCAAAGAATACGCAGAAACCGAAAACGCCGTTCTGCTGGATGTGCGTACACCCCAGGAATATCGGGAGGGCCATATTCCCGGAAGCAAAAATGTACCGTTGCAGACCATTGACAAAGTAGCATCTGTAGCGGAAAATAAAGATACGGTGCTGTTCGTTTATTGCTACTCCGGCGCCCGAAGCCGGCAGGCGACAGCGATGCTGCAGCATATGGGCTATACCAATGTAACCAACATCGGTGGTATTGCCGCTTATCAGGGAAAGGTGGAACGCTAATATGAAAGTTGTGATCGTAGGAGGCGTGGCAGGTGGAGCTACTGCCGCGGCAAGAATCCGCAGACTGGACGAGCAAGCTCAGATCGTGGTGTTCGAGCGCTCCGGCTACATTTCCTACGCCAATTGCGGTCTGCCGTATTATATTGGCGGTGTGATCGAAGATCCCGAAGATCTGACGCTCCAGACTCCGGAGAGCTTCTTTTCGAGATTTCGTATCCACATGAAAGTACATCACGAAGTCATCGCAATTCATCCGGACAAGAAGACCGTTTCCGTGAAAAACTTAAAAACCGGCAAAGTCTTTGAAGAAAGCTACGATAAGCTGCTTCTCTCTCCCGGAGCCAAGCCTGTATGGCCCAACCTGCCGGGTATGGATATCGATAAGCTGTTTACCTTGCGTACCGTGGAAGATACCTTCCGGATCAAGGAATTTGTGGCTCAGAACAAGCCGAGATCTGCGGTTATGGTGGGCGGCGGCTTTATCGGTCTGGAAGTAGCAGAAAATTTGAGGGAGCTTGGTCTGGATGTGACCATTGTGCAGCGGCCCAGGCAGTTGATGAACCCCTTTGACGCAGATATGGCTTCCTTCATCCACGCCGAAATGCGCAGGCACGGTGTAAAATTGGCACTGGGATACAATGTGGAAGGCTTTGAAGAGAAAAACGGTGGGGTTGAAGTGCTGCTGAAAGACAACGCGCCTCTTTATGCGGATATGGTGGTGCTTGCCAATGGTGTCACTCCGGAATCGACTCTTGCCAAGGAAGCCGGGCTGGTGCTCGGTATCAAGGGCAGCATTCTGGTAAATGACCGGATGGAAACCTCCGTCCCCGGCATCTACGCCGTGGGAGACGCGGTGCAGGTAAAGCACTATGTGACCGGCGAGGATGCATTGATCGCGCTGGCAGGGCCTGCCAACAAACAGGGACGGATCGCGGCGGACAATATCTGCGGTGGCAACAGCCGGTACTTAGGCAGTCAGGGCAGCTCCGTGATCAAGGTCTTTGATATGACCGCAGCCACCACCGGCATCAATGAAACCAATGCCAGAAAAGCAGGTTTGGATGTGGACACCGTCATTCTCTCTCCCATGAGCCACGCAGGTTACTACCCCGGGGGCAAGCTCATGACCATGAAGGTGGTCTTTGAAAAGGAAACCTACCGCCTGCTGGGTGCTCAGATCGTAGGCTTCAATGGTGTGGATAAGCGCATTGATGTGCTGGCAACTGCCATCCACGCCGGTATGAAAGCAACCGATCTGAAGGACTTGGACCTTGCCTATGCGCCGCCCTATTCTTCTGCCAAGGACCCGGTGAATATGGCAGGCTTTATGATCGACAATATCTCCAAGGGACTGAAGCAGTGGCATCTGGAAGATGCAGCAAAGCTGCCCCGGGACGGAAGTGTGACCTTGCTGGACACCCGGACTGTGGGTGAATATAGCCGCGGACATATTGAGGGATTCAAAAATATCCCGGTAGATGAATTGCGGGAGCGAATCGGCGAGCTTGAGGCAGGAAAGCCTGTCTATGTCATCTGCCAGAGCGGTCTGCGCAGCTATATCGCCACCCGAATTTTGGAAGGATACGGCTTTGAAGCCTACAACTTTGCCGGCGGATTCCGGTTCTACGATGCAGTGATGAACGACCGGGCATTGATCGAAAAAGCAAGCCTGTGCGGTATGGACAAGTAAAACAGTACACCCACTGCTGCAAAAAGCAGTGGGTGTACTGTTTCGTTAAAGAATCCTTTTGTCAGAGTATCCCTTTGTTATCCGCTTTTTTAGCCGATCAGTTTCAAAAGCCTTTGCGCGTATTGTTCCGGATGTTTCAGACTTAAATCGCCATGGCGGTATCCGGGGAGGATTTCCAAAGTACTGTCCGGAATCATGTGATTCAGCAGTTTTCCGGATGTGCGGATTGAGGATTGCTCCTTGCTGCCGAAAATGATATGTAACTTTGCCTGAGTATCCCTAAGAGCAGGCTTTAAGGAGTAGGCACCGTTGCTTTGCAGAAATGAGATCATATCTTCTTTGCTGATCTTGCAGGTGTCCCGGTAATAGTCATCAAACAGGTTCTTGGAGATTCCCAGATAAGATGCCTGCAATTTGGCAAACCATTTCTGCTTGATCAGGCCATAGCACATACCAAAGGTTGGCTTGATCAGCGCATGAATCAGCTTCATAGGTTTGACCAGAGCACTTTCAATCAGCGCTGCCTTGCAGATGTCAGGGCGCTGAGCCAGCATTTCCACAACTACCTGGCCACCTAAGGACAGGCCACCAAGAGCAAGAATGTTTCCATCAAAATGCTCGTCAATGAAGGCGATAACCCTCGCAGCGTTCTCTTCGATAGAAGAAAAGTGTGTGTCGCTGTCCGCGTGTCCGTCCAGAATCGGCAGGACCACATGATATTTATCTTCTAAAAGTTGTGCGATTTCGCGGTAATTCCACCAGGAAAGGCCACCACCATGGAGCAGGATGATGTTTTGCGAATTGTGTGCACCATATTCAACATACTGCATTGTGCCTCACCTCTAACAGTATTATAGTTTTCCCAGATATAGCCGTCAACATCTTCATACAATCTTAACACCGCCTGCGTGAGCCTTAACACCCCCTTTATACCTTTTCTGATAGGATTACAGTAAGAAAAGAGTTGGGAGGTATCGCCATGTGGGCGGTTTTACATAAACGGAAACTCAGTTCTTCCCAGATCATCCTGTTTGGCTTTGCAGGAGTGATCCTTGTTGGAACACTTCTGTTAATGCTGCCGGTTTCTACAAACAGCGGAACAAGCACTTCCTTTTGGGATGCCCTGTTTACATCCACATCGGCAGTTTGCGTGACCGGTCTGGTCGTTTTTGATACTGCCACGTACTGGTCAGCGTTTGGCCAGGCTGTGATCCTGCTGTTGATCCAGATTGGCGGCATGGGTGTTGTTACCGTTGCAGTCGCCATCGCCATGGCCTCCGGGAAGAAGATATCCCTCATGCAGCGCAGCACGATGCAGGATGCCATCTCCGCACCGCAGGTCGGCGGTATCGTCCGCTTCACCGGCTTTATTCTAAAGGGCCTTTTTCTGTTTGAACTGCTGGGTGCCTTGGTTCTGATGACGGTATTTATTCCGGAATACGGCTGGAAAGGAATTTGGCTGGCGGTGTTTCATTCGATCTCCGCTTTTTGCAATGCCGGTTTTGATCTGATGGGCGCCAACTCTCCCTATTCTTCCTTAACTGCCTATGCCGCGCATCCGGTGGTAAATATTACCATTATGCTGCTGATCGTCATTGGCGGTATCGGTTTTCTCACATGGCAGGACATCTGCCAGAATGGTGTTCATATCAAGCGTTACCGGATGCAGAGCAAGGTCATCCTTGCCACCACCGGAATATTGTTGGTTGTTCCGGCAGTTTATTTCTTCTTTTTTGAGTTTTCCGCAGAGCCGATGGACAGACGGCTCCTTCTATCTCTGTTTCAATCGGTAACTCCCAGAACCGCAGGATTTAACACTGCCGAACTGACAGCATTAAGCGAAACCGGACAGGTTCTCACCATCGGCTTGATGCTCATCGGCGGCAGTCCCGGCTCTACAGCAGGCGGTATGAAAACCACCACTGTAGCAGTACTGATCGCCTGTGCGATAGCCGTATTCCGCAGGCGGGAAAATGGGAGATACTTTGGTCGGCGAATTGCAGATGAAACGGTCAAAAACGCGGTATCGGTCTTCTTGATGTACATTTCTTTGTTCTTATTGGGCGGCATGATCATCAGTCGAGTGGAGAATTTGCCGATTCTGACCAGCCTGTTTGAGACAGCATCCGCCATCGGCACTGTGGGGCTGACGCTGGGAATCACACCCGGATTGCGTTTGATTTCCAAGGCGATCCTCATCAGTCTGATGTTCCTGGGCAGAGTTGGCGGCCTGACACTGATTTTTGCTACATTGTCCGCAAACAAAAACACCCTCTCCAAGCTGCCATTGGAGAAGATCACTGTGGGTTAAGGAGGTATCTGTATGAAATCTGTTTTATTGATCGGCTTAGGCCGTTTTGGCAAGCACATTGCCATGAAACTCCGGGAACTGAACCATCAGGTCATGGCGGTGGATCACAAGGAGGAGCTGGTGCAGGCAATTCTCCCCTATGTGACCAATGCCCAGATCGGCGACAGCACCAACGAGGAGTTCCTGCGCTCCCTCGGCGTAGACAATTACGATATATGTATCGTAGGCATCGGCAACGATTTTCAAAGCAGTCTGGAAACCACAAGCCTGCTGAAAGAGCTGGGCGCCAAAATGGTCATCTCCAGAGCAGCGACCGATGTGCAGGAAAAATTCCTTCTGCGAAACGGTGCGGACGAAGTAGTCTACCCGGAAAAGCAGCTGGCCCGATGGACCGCTATCCGATACAGTGCCAACCATGTGCTGGACTACATTGAACTGGATAGCGAGAATGCAATTTTTGAAGTAACGATTCCCGATTCCTGGATGGGAAAAACCGTTGGGCAGCTGGATATCCGCAAGAAGTTCAGCATCAACATTCTGGCAATGAAGTGTGGAAGCAAGCTGGATTCCTTCATTACCCCGGACACCTTGCTGTGTGAAGGAAAGTCCCTGATGGTAATGGGGAAATTCAAGGATATCCAGAAATGCTTCCGGATTTAAGATCGAGATCATGAAAATACTTGGAATCATACTGTTTGTGTTGGCCTTCATTGGTTGTCAGGTTCTTTTGTTTAACATGCTGAGAAAACTGGATCGGTATTTAGAGTCCGACTCCGGTAATGACCTGTCCCTTACGCAGGACGATAGTTGTAGGCAAACAGAGGATGTGGTAGAATGAAGAAAAGCAAGACTGGAGGGCTATCTGTGGCAGAACATATTCTTGTGGGTCTTTCTTCTGCTCCATCCAATGCCAGAATCATTCACACCGCTGCAACCATGTCAAAAGCATTCAAAGGCAGTTTTACCGCACTGTTCGTCAGAACACCCAATTTCGAGGCAATGTCGGAGGCAGATAAGGAGCGTCTGCGGCAAAACACACGGCTTGCACAGAAACTAGGTGCTACCGTCGAAACCGTCTTTGGGGAAGATGTGTCTTATCAGATCGCTGAGTATGCCAGACTTTCCGGTGTCACCAAAATCGTTGTGGGCAGAAGTGCTGTATCCAAGCGCAGGCTGTTCGGAAAGCCTACCTTAACAGAAAAACTGACCCAGATCGCTCCAAATATCGACATTCATATTATCCCTGATGCCAACACAGATGCCACTTACCGACAGAAGAAAATGCGGAAAAGAATCGATCTGCGAACCACCCTCCGGGACTGGGGAATCTCCATCGGTATTCTGGTACTTGCCAGTAGCCTCGGGCATCTGTTTTCCAAAGTCGGATTTAGTGAGGCCAATATTATTGCCATCTATCTGTTGGCTGTTTTGCTCACGGCGATGGCCACTTCCACCCGGTCAAGCTATGTGCTGTCAGCCATCGGAAGTGTGCTGGTTTTTAATTTCTTCTTTACTTCGCCGCAATTCTCTTTGCGGGTACATGCAGACGGCGCACCGCTGACCTTTCTCATTATGCTGATCGCTTCTTTGACAGTTGGCACCATGACAGATCGGCTGAAAGGACAGATGCGACAGTCCGCGCAGGCGGCCTATCGTACCAATCTGCTCTTTGAAACCAGCCAGATGCTGCAAAAAGGCACTTCAGAAGAAAAGATTTTTCAAACCGCAAGGACCCAGATATCAAAACTGCTGGGCCGCCATGTCTCCGTTCTTCCCGGGGTCACCGCAAGCAGCCGAAAGGGCGTTCTGCAATATCCCATCAAGATCCAGAATCGAATTTACGGCACTGTGATCATCGAAGGAGACGAACCTTTGGAAGCCTTTGAGAACAGCGTGCTGCTTTCCATTCTTGGTGATTGTGCCATGACTCTTGAGAACAGCCGAAATGCCAGAGAGAAAGAAGAGGCAAAGCTGCAGGCAGAGAACGAAAAATTCCGGGCGACCCTTCTGCGCTCCATTTCCCACGATCTTCGCACCCCTCTGACCGCCATTTCCGGCAATGCAAGTATTCTGCTGACCAATCACGAAGAATTGGATACTTTCACCAAACAGCACATGTATCAAGATATTTATGATGATTCCACATGGCTGCATAATTTGGTGGAAAATCTACTGTCTGTAACCAAAATAGAGGATGGTGGAATGACATTAAACATGCAGTCGCAGCTTGTGGAAGAAATCGTATCCGAAGCAATACAGCACACCAACAGAAGCGGTGCCGACCGTATGGTCACCGTCTTCCACGAGAATGACCTGCTTTTGGCACAATGCGATGCCCGGCTCATTGTACAGGTGATCATCAATCTTATAGACAATGCCATTAAGTACACACCCACCGGGTCTCATATACGAATCTCTACAAAGCAGGAAGATAACAATGTTGTTTTTTCCGTAGCAGATAACGGTCCGGGTGTTCCTGACAATGAAAAAGAACACATCTTCCAGATGTTCTATACCGGCACTGCCGTCGCAGCGGATAGCAGGCGAAGCATTGGACTGGGATTGAGCCTGTGCAGATCCATCGTCAATGCCCACGGTGGAGAGATCACGGTTTCTGACAATGCACCGCAGGGTGCCGTCTTTACCTTTACTGTTCCGACCGGGGAGGTGGAAGTCCATGAATAACCCGAAAATATTGGTGGTAGAGGATGATTCGACTGTCCGCAACCTAATCACCACTGCCCTGAAATCTAATAATTATGCCTATACGACCGCACACAACGGAGTCTCTGCTCTTGCAGCAGCCACAACACAGCAGCCGGATATCGTCTTTCTGGACTTAGGTCTGCCAGATATGGATGGTGTGGAGATCATTAAACGTATTCGGTCCTGGTCTCAGATTCCCATTATCGTCATTTCCGCCCGCAGCGAAGACGACGACAAGGTTTGCGCTCTGGATGCAGGTGCTGACGATTATCTGACCAAACCCTTTTCCGTGACAGAGCTGTTGGCAAGGCTACGGGTGGCACAACGCAGGATCTCCTCCGTTGCGGCAAAAACGGGAGAAGCGGTATTTCACAACGGGAAACTGATGGTAGACTATTCTGCAGGCTGCGCTTTCCTGAATGGTGAAGAATTGAAATTGACCCCCACCGAATATAAGCTGCTTTGCTTGCCAAAGATGCGGGAAAAGTGCTGACCCATACCTATCTGACAAATAAGATCTGGGGAAGCGCCTGGGAAAGTGACATAGCCTCCCTCCGCGTGCATATGGCGACACTGCGAAAAAAGCTTGAAAAGGATCAGGGAATTCAATATTTTCAGACACATATTGGCATCGGTTACCGAATGCTGAAGGTGGAATGATGCGAAAACGCAGGTTGTTTCTTCCATGAGGCAACCTGCGTTTTTGCAAAGAATTTGCATTTTGTCTGCAAATGCAAAACATCTTCATGCTATAATGAAAATAGAACCGTCAGGTATGATTCTTTTGAAGGAGGCGATACGATGGAATTATTGGTTAATGGGATTCGGTGTGTTCCTTCCTGTGACGAATCCTTGCTTCAAATTATAAAACGAGTCGGTCTGGACAAAGATGCACTGTCAGCGCGGCCATTGGCAGCCAAAATTGCCGGAGAAGTGTTTAATTTGAATTATGTCCCGGTTCGGACAACGGATCACCGCGCAGACAGACCCTCTATCCGCACAGCGATGGCAGCATCCAACGGAACCGTTCATCTGCTCACAATCGGAGATCCTGCCGGCAGAGAGGTATATACCCGCACTGCACAGTTCGTGATATTCCTCGCCCTGTCTCAGCTCTGGCCCCATGCCAGAGCATCCATGGACTGTACGTTGGGCCCGGCGTTATATATCCATATGGAAAACGCCGCCGATTTTTCTGCGGAGGCATTGAAACAGCAGATCCGGCAGATCGTGGAGCAGGATATTCCGCTGATTCGCCGCAGGATTACAAAAGAAGAAGCCATCGAACATTTTACCTCTCAGGAGCGGTTTGATCAGACACGACTGCTGCAATGGAGAACGGTACCCTATTTTGACATTTATTCCTACGGTGACTTCATAGACTATTATTATGGCGAATTGGCGCCGTCCACAGGGTATTTGCAGGTTTGGGATGTTCTGCCCATCGATGGAGGCTTCCTGTTTGTATTCCCGGATGAGCTGGATGCCGACAAACTGGGATCATACCAGGCTATGCCGAATTTCTTTTCCGTTTGCGCCGAAGGAGAACATTGGGGGCGGCTGATGCAATGCAGGACCGTGGCGGATCTGAATGAGATGGTCCTGTCGGGAAAAATACGGGAGTTGATTCGGGTCAATGAAGCACTCCACGAAAAGCGCTATTCTCAGGTGGCGGACATGATCTGCCACCGTGGATGCAAGGCAGTCATGCTCGCAGGTCCCAGTTCTTCCGGAAAAACGACCTCTGCAAACCGCCTTGCCACGCAGCTTCACGTTCACGGCAAGAAACCAATTCTGATGAGTCTGGACGATTATTACATAGATCGGGACAAATGTCCCGTGGGTCCGGACGGAAAGCTGGATCTGGAACATATCAATACCATAGACACGCAGTTGTTCGGCGAACACCTGAAGCGGCTGCTTGCCGGAGAAACTGTGCAGATCCCCAGGTTTAACTTCATGACCGGAAAACGGGAATGGCCGGAGCATTACCTGCAGCTGGATGCAGAGTCTGTGGTCATCGTGGAGGGCTTGCACGCACTGAACCCGGTATTGCTGCCGGAAACCCTGGAGAAGGAGCTGGTGTTCCGTCTGTATGTCAGCCCTCTTTTGCCTCTGAATCTGGATGACCATAACCGGATCCCCATGTCCTATCTGCGTCTTCTTCGCCGATGCGTCCGGGACTACGAAACCCGGGGTGCCTCCATCCAAAAGACGCTTTCCATGTGGGACAGCGTACGCAGCGGCGAAAAAAAATGGATATTCCCGTATCAGGAACATGCCGATGTGATCTTCAACAGCTCCACCCTGTATGAACTGGCTGTTTTGAAGAAGCATATCTACCCCCTGCTTCTCGCTGTGGGGCCGGAGGAAGCATGCTACGAACAGGTTCGCGGCATGGTCAAGATCCTGAACTATGTCATGGAAGCGGATGTGGATGATGAGATCCCGCCCACCAGTCTTGTTCGAGAATTCATCGGTGGAAATACGTTTTACAGAAAATAATAACCATGTACCATCACGAAACGTATCTTTTGATATAAGAGATTGGAGGCATAGTTATGAAGATTCAATTTATCGGTGCGACCCATGAGGTAACAGGAAGCTGCACGCTTTTGGAGGTGTGCGGCAAACAGTATCTGGTGGATTGCGGTATGGAGCAGGGCATTGATGTATTTGAAAATGTGCCGATCCCCGTTCCTGCAAATTCTATTGAAGCGGTCTTTTTGACCCACGCGCACATCGACCATTCCGGTATGCTTCCGAAGCTCTATAAGGACGGCTTCCGGGGAAGTATCTATGCAACGACCTCTACCTGTGACCTGTGCAACATTATGCTTCGGGACTCTGCCCACATTCAGGAATCCGAAGCAGAATGGCAAAACCGAAAAGCACAGCGTGCCGGGGAGGATCCAGTCACACCGGTCTATACCATGGCAGATGCAACAGGAGCCATTTCCCGATTCCGTCCATGTGAATACGGTCAGGTCATTCGGGCAGAAGAAGGTGTTGCAGTCCGGTTTTCCGACATCGGACACCTGCTCGGCTCTGCATGCATCGAGCTTTGGCTCACCGAAGACGGTGTTACAAAAAAGATCGTGTTCAGCGGCGATGTGGGAAATACAGACCAACCGCTGATCAAAGATCCCTTACCGGTGGAGGAAACCGACTATCTTGTGCTTGAATCCACCTACGGCGACCGGCACCACGAAAAACCGGGCAATACCGTGGGCGAACTTGCCGAAGTGCTGCAGCGCACCTTTGACCGGGGCGGCAATGTGGTGATTCCCTCCTTCGCTGTTGGCAGAACGCAGGAGATGCTGTACGCCATCCGCCAAATCAAGCATGAGGGAATGGTCAGGGGCCACGACGGTTTCCCGGTCTATGTAGACAGCCCACTGGCGATCGAAGCCACCGCTATTTTCATGCAGTGTGATCAAAGCTGCTTCGATGAAGAAACAGCGGCCTTGGTCAAACAGGGCATCAACCCCATTTGGTTCGATGATATTTGCCTGTCTGTTACAAGTGATGAATCCAAGCAGATCAATTTTGACAGGCGGCCAAAGGTGATCCTGTCTGCCAGCGGTATGTGCGAAGCAGGCCGTATCCGCCACCATTTGAAGCACAACCTTTGGGGAAAGGAAAACACCATTCTGTTCGTGGGTTATCAGGCAGAAGGCTCTCTCGGCAGAAAGCTTCAAGACGGCGCACAGTATGTTCGCCTGTTTGGTGAGGATATTTCCGTCAATGCGGAGATCGCTGCGCTCCACGGCACCAGCGGTCACGCCGATCAGGCCGGACTGCTGCGATGGTTGGCAGGTTTCAGGGAAAAGCCGCAAACGGTCTTCGTCAACCACGGCAATGATGCCTCCTGCGTAGCATTTCAAAAACTGTTGACCCAAATGGGTTACCATGCAGAAGCACCTTTCAGCGGAACGGAATATGATCTGCATACAGGCAGAATGACTCTATATACAGATGCCAAACTGATCCGCAGAGAGACAATTCTGAAAGGCTCTGCCAGAGCACAGGCAGTATATCGGGATCTTCTGGCTGCTGCCGAAGCATTGCTCATCTTTGTCAAGACCTGTAAAGGTCGTACCAACAAAGACAACGCAAAGCTTGCCTCACAGATCCGAAATTTGATCGAAAAGTGGAAATGAAGAAACGAAAGAGAGTCACAGCAATTGTGTTGCTGTGACTCTCAGTCTGTTCGCAGTCGATCATTTTGCGATCAACTGCAAAATCTGGTCTATATTCTTTTTCCCGAAGGAAACGGTATCATCATTGATCACGAGACAAGGCACGCTCATCACATTGTATCGTTTTGTTAGATCCTCAAAATGGTGAATGTCATAGACCTCGGCCTTCACAAGAGGGTTTTCCGCAGCGATGCGCTGGGCAGCCACCACCAGATCCGGGCACATGGTACAGGACAGAGTGACAAGGATTTTCATGTCTACTGGAGCGGTGATGGCTGCGATCTGCTGCCGTGTGTTCTCTCCAATGGCCTGCCCGGGGCCTGCGGCGTTGTACAGACCAAGGACAAAGGAAGTAAACTCGTGACCACTTGGGCAACCGTGGAAAGCCAACCCTGTTTCTGTTCCGTCGGCGTTGCACACCTTGACACAGGGCGTGTGGTCACCGATTGCGCTGCGATCTTCAACGGAGACCGTAAGCTTGTCAGACAATTCAGCCAAGTGGGTGATGAACTGCTCCAGTTCTTTCGATATGGGACGGGCATCCAGATACAGTTTTAGTAAAAGGGGCTGCTCCATCCGGGCAAAGACCGTGTCCAGCTGCTGCCTCATCTCGGCGGTAAAAAGCTCGTCCGAGTCCTGCTCTTTGACTTCGGCGGCTGCCTTTGCCACCGGCGCCTCGGCACGCAGACCGGTCTTTCGCTGGACAGCCGCCACATATTTTTCCAGCTCCGTTGCAGCCAACGCACCGTCAGCGGTGGCGGTCACCACCTGCCGCAGAGGCTTGATACACACATCGCCTGCGGCGTATACGCCCTCCGCACTGGTTTTCTGGGCGGCATCCGTTACGATATAGCCCTGCTCGTTCAGTTCCACCGCGCCTTGGAGCATTTCCGTGGCAGGGGCATATCCGGCAAACACGAAGACACCAAAGGTTTCTCCATTGGGACTTTTTACTTCCGTCACTTCTCCGGTGGCGGTATTTTTGTATCGGGCGTAATTTAGGCCGGTTTCACCGGACACTTCCTCCATAATGGTATTGGTCAAAACTGTGATTTTTTCATGGCTTTTTGCCTGGTCTGCCACGGAAGCGGCGCAGGAAAAGTCGCCTTTACGGATGAGAATGGTCACATGCCGGGCGAATTTGGTCAGAAATACGCTTTCTTCCGCTGCAGCGTAGCCGCCGCCGACCACATAGATGTCTTTCCCGGTGAAAAACTCTCCGTCACAGGTGGCGCAGTAAGCAACACCGCGCCCTTTGTGTTCCTCCTCACCCTTGAAGCCGATTGTTCTTGGATGGGCGCCGGTGGCCAGCAGGATACCAAGGCAGCGATAGTCGCCCCGATTGGTGCGGACGGTTTTCACATCTCCGGTCAGATCAAAGCCAGTAGCTTCTGCCAGCATAAATTCCGCGCCAAAGGCTTCTGCCTGCTTTTGTATGGTGTCGGTCAGCGCCTTGCCGCTGGTCTTTTCGATTCCGGGATAATTGACGACCTCATGGGTAATGGAGATCTGACCGCCGAACTGCTCTTTCTCCAGAACCAGTACCCGGTATTTTGCCCGGGCAAGGTAAAGGGCGGCGGTCAGCCCAGCAGGGCCGCCGCCAACCACGATCACATCATAGAAATTTTTCATCAAAGCTGACCGACCAGATCCAGGCTGGGCTTCAGGGTCTCCGCGCCGGGCTTCCAGTTGGCAGGGCACACCTGATCGCCATGGGCATGGACAAACTGGCAGGCCTGCACCTTGCGCAGCAGTTCTTCGGCGTTTCTGCCCACATTACCGGCGGTGACTTCATAGCCCACGATCTTGCCCTCGGGGTTGATGATAAAGGTGCCCCGCTCAGCCAGACCGTCGGACTCGATCAGCACTTCAAAGTCTCTGGAAATGCTGTGGGTGGGGTCTGCCAGCATGGGGTAGTTGATCTTTTTGATTCGATCAGAAGCGTCATGCCAGGCCTTGTGGACAAAGTGGGTATCCGTGGATACGGAATAAACCTCACAGCCAATGGCCCGGAACTGCTCGTACTTATCTGCCAGATCCTCCAGTTCTGTGGGACAGACAAAGGTAAAATCGGCAGGATAGAAGAAAAATACGCTCCACTTACCCAGGATATCTTCCTTGGAAACAAATTTGAAATCGTTTTCGTGGAATGCGTAGGTGCGGAAATCGGAAACTTCCTTGTTGATCATAGACATGTTTAAGTCCTCCATAGATTGTGTTGATTGCAGAAAGCGAAGACTGCCCGGACTTCGTCCCCCTCACAAAGGGCAAATTTCGCTCTTGGCTCGTCGTTGGGATTCAGATGGGCATATTGAACACCATGCTCCGTTTCCAGACAGATCCATTCGATATAGTGCTCCTCCGTCATGGGATGCACCACGGAGCCAACGGTGACATGGACAGTGTTTCCCTCCATCTCATAGACTGGAATGTGCTTTTCGCTGGATGCCTCGGTGGTGCCGGGGGTGATCTCGTGCATTTTTTCACCACAGCACATGATTGGAACGCCCGCATCCCGAAGCATTGCAACGATATTGCCGCAATGCTTGCAGACATAGAATTTTTGTTTCATAAGCAGCCTCCTTCTAAAGAAAGTGTGTCCCGAGAAATGGAAATAATGCATGGAAAGCAGGGCATACTATGGAAAAAGGAGTGAGAAATTGGAGCAAAACAACGCATATAAAAAGGGATTCATTCCATACGCATTGGCATCTTTTTTGATCGGTATCGTTGGCGGCTTTTCCACGGTTCTGGGGCCGTCTTTTGTGCAGGATATTGGAATCGCCTACAATAACACCACATGGACAGCCCTGGCACAGGCCATGTCCACCGCCGCCTGTGCGCCGATTCTGGGAAAGGTGGGGGATGTGATCGGACGCAGGACAACACTGCTTTTGGGAATTGCTGTTTTTACCTTGGGAAATGTCCTTTCGGCACTGGCAAATTCTCTCGTGTTTATGATGCTTGCTCGGTTTGTGGTGGGCATCGGCACTGCCGCCATGACACCGGTAATTATGGCATATATCGTCACCGAGTTTCCGTCCGATCAGGTGGCAAAGGGCTTTTCCCTGTATATGCTGATCTCCAGTGCGTCCGTGATTTTTGGGCCGACACTGGGCGGCCTCATCATATCTGCCTATGGCTGGCGTGTCATGCTGTGGACTTGTGTCGCCATTTGTGCCGGTACTTTTGCCGCTTGCCTGACAGCAAAGGAGACAAACAGTCAAAGGCGGAAACTGCAAAACTTTGATGGCCTTGGTGCCGTTTTTGTCCTGGTTTTCTTTAGCCTGATGCTTTGTATCCCGTCCTTTGGACAGAATTTTGGTTGGACATCCACTGCCTTCGCAGGGGTGTTGATCGCTTCGGTCATCAGTCTGGTTGGTCTGATCGTTGCCGAAAGAAAAGCGGTGCATCCCATCCTGCCCGGCAGATTTATGATGCGAAGCGCCTTTATCTTTAGCGTTCTTGCGTTGTTTCTGACCCAGGGACTGATGCAGGCGAACATGACCAACACCATCGTTTTCGTGAACTATACGCAGCCGGACAACACCGCGATCTCCGGCTATGCAATCTCTGTAATGTATGTGGGAATGTCCCTGGGGGCGGTACTCTTAGGGCCGCTGGCAGACAGGTTTGAACCGAAGTATGTGCTGACCGGCTCACTGCTGCTGACCGGCATCGGCTGCGGAGCGCTGTTTTTCTTTTCCGAAGTGACTTCCGTTTTGCTGCTGATGGCCTCGTTGGGTATTCTCGGTTTTGGATTGGGTGGAAACGGAACGATTTTTATGAAGGTGGCATTGTCCGGGCTGTCACCGCAGGAGGCAGGAACGGGGACAGGCACCTATGGCCTGTTCCGGGATCTTGCAGCACCTTTTGGTGTGGCGGTATTCGTGCCTCTGTTTACCAACCAGATCACAAGTCTGATCGCAGATGGAGTTAGTGAAGTCAATGCCGCCATCCGATCCATTCATGCGCTGGCAATTGCGGAGCTTCTTTGTATCGCCGCCGGCATTGCCTGTGTATTCTTTTTGCCCCAAATTCGCAGAAAAGGAGATGCAACATGAGATTAAAAGATAAAGTAATATTGGTCACCGCATCCACTCGAGGGATCGGTCTTGCCTGTGTGAAGGCGTGTGCAAAGGAAGGTGCCACGGTTTATATGGCAGCCAGAGATCTGGAGCGGGCAAAGGCCATTTCAGAAGATCTCGGTGAGAATGTCAAATGGGTCTACAATGATGCGACCAAATCGGAGACCTTTTCTTCCATGGTGGAGGAGGTCGTCACCGATACGGGACGCATCGATGTGCTGGTCAACAATTTCGGCACTTCCAATCCCGGTAAAGATCTGGATTTTGCCCACACAGAGCCGGCTGTGTTTTTGGAAACCGTCAAACTGAATTTGCAAAGCGTCTTTCTGGCAAGTCAGGCGGCAGTGAAGCATATGGAGGCAAAGCAGAGCGGCAGTATCATCAATATTTCGTCGGTGGGCGGTATCGTGCCGGATATCTCTCAGGTGGCTTACGGGACCAGCAAGGCGGCCATCAACTATCTGACCAAGCTGATCGCCGTCCATGAAGCAAAGCATCATATCCGCTGTAATGCGGTACTGCCGGGGATGACGGCCACAGATGCGGTGAAGGGTCGTCTGACGGAAGAGTTCCGCAGCCTGTTCCTGCGGCATATCCCTCTTGGCAGAATGGGACTGCCGGAGGAGATCGCCGCGGCGGTGGTGTATCTGGCCAGTGACGAAGCTGCCTACACCACCGGGCAGATTTTGACTGTATCCGGCGGCTTTGGCCTGGCGACCCCGGTGTATGGAGACCTGTCCAACAAAAAACTCCGAAGGTAAAATGAGATGAAACGCATAAAAAGCACCGCATCGGGAGATTGTTCTTCCCAATGCGGTGCTTTCGTCGTGCCGGTTATCGGTTGGCGGCTCCGTATTCCCGTTCCATGGCATCAATGGAAACAACCCATTGCTTGCCAAACTTGCATACATCAACGCCGTTTATCAGCTTGCCGTAGGAAATAGCCTTTCGCAGAGTGCTTTCGTTCAGTCCCCACAGTTCTGTGGCATCGCTGAATGCCATAAGGCCGTCAAAGGGAGTTTCCACTACGGCACCGTTCTCCCAAAGTTCATCACAGGACAGATCTAGATCATCGTTCCAAATGATGCCATAGCCACCGATATCAACGGAAACGCAGTCAAATTCGGCAGGTGCGTCTTTTAAATATCGAAAAGCAGGAAACCTCTCAAATAGAGGCTTCATATCGTACAGTTTCGTGACACCTACGCTGAACTGCACACTCAATTTGAAGTTAGGTAGGGTCGCAACACTTTTTACTTTGTGGAACATATCTGACCTCCTTACTCCAGCGGCGGCAGCTTCCTGAACTCCTGTGTGGTCCACATTTCCTGCAGTGCATCCTTATGAATTGCAAGCCACTCACGCACCAATGCGAGAGCCTTTGCCGGAAGATGACCCTCGATCACTTCTCCTGTCATAAAGTCAATGGCAGCAACATCTTCATTATAGATTGCGTGGATATGAGGTGGGTTATGCTCGCTTTGCAGGAAATACATTCTGATAATGATGCCGTAAAATCTTGCTAATACTGGCATAACAGTCATTCCTCCTTGTTTTGCTATCATTATATTATCACGGTATCGTGATGTTGTCAAGGAATATCCCCGGTGTGATGGGTCATCACACCGGGGATATTCTATGTGGGTCAGTCGTCTTGGTAAGTAAAGTTTAAGATGGAGTGGGTACATCCTCGTCGCGGGCAGCTTCCATCTTGAACTGATCCATAGCTTCGCGTGCTTCGGGAATGTTCAGCTGGTTGTTGTTCTTGGAACTCATATTCTCCATCTCCTCGTCAAAAAATCGATTTGTTTGGGTACCGCAACAATAGAGTTCCCCATAAAAAATCGAATATCCGACAGATAGGGTGGTAATTTTTCGCAAAAAAAAATCGAGCGGATTTTCCCGCTCGATTTTTTTACGGTGTGGGCTGAAGCCCTGCCGGGTGATAGGTACAAACCAGCTCCTGTACCAGCATCCGGACGCGATCCGGCTCCTGTTCGCAGGCCTGCTGCAGAACCTCCAGCGAGTCCAGCAGACTGCCGCGGTCGAAATCATTGAAATGACCGATGAAGATCAGGTCGTTGGGGGTTTTGTCCAGGCCCTCATCCTGCATCAGAAGCTCCTCATAAAGCTTTTCTCCCGGTCGGAGACCTGTGTATTCAATGGTGATGTCCACATCCGGCTCCAGACCGGAAAGACGGATCATATTCCTGGCCAGATCATCGATGCGGACCGGATCACCCATGTCCAGCACAAATACTTCACCGTTTTGCGCGTACACGCAGGCCTGAAGCACCAGAGAAACAGCTTCGGGAATGGTCATGAAGTACCGGATAATATCCTTGTGGGTCACCGTCACCGGGCCGCCCTCCGCGATCTGCTTCCGGAACAGGGGGATGACGGAGCCGTTGGAGCCCAGGACGTTGCCGAACCGCACGGCGGCAAACCGTGTCCGGGAGGTCTGGCCCATGGTCTGCACGATCATCTCGCAGATCCGCTTGGAAGCACCCATGATGTTGGTAGGATTGACGGCCTTGTCTGTGGAGATCAGGACAAAGCTTTCTGCGCCGTACTGATCGGCGGCTCTGGCAGTGTTGAAGGTGCCGAAAACGTTGTTTTTGATGGCTTCCGCAGGGCTGTCCTCCATCAGAGGCACGTGCTTATGGGCTGCCGCATGACACACCACATCGGGTCGGTACTCCCGGAACAATGCGTCTACCCGCTTCTTATCCTGCACGGAGCCGATGAGTACCACCAGATCCAGCTCCGGATGCTTCCGTTTCAGCTCCTGCTGCACATAATAGGCGTTGTTTTCATAAATATCAAAAATGATCAGCCGCTTGATGCCATGCTGCGCGATCTGACGGCACAGCTCACTGCCGATGGAGCCGCCACCGCCAGTGACCAGAATGGTCTTGCCTGCCAGTGTCTGGGCGATCTCGCTGGTGTCTACCCGCACCTCTTCACGACCCAGCAGGTCGTCCACCTGCACATGGCGAAGGGTCTGCACACGAACCTGACCGCTGGCCAGCTGATAGATGCCGGGCAGGATCTGCAGCTTGCATTCCGTTTTCTGACAGATTTCCACAATGGCCCGTTTTTCTCTGTTAGAAGCGGAGGGCATGGCCAGAATGATGTCTTTTACCCGGTACCGCTCTGCCATTTCCGGGATGCAGCCCCGGCCGCCCACAACCCGCACGCCCATCAGATAGGTTCCGTGCTTTTTGGGGTCGTCATCAATGATGCAGACCACCTTGTTCTGGCTGAGGTTACTGGTTTTCAGATCCCGCAAAACCAGAGAGCCGCCCGCACCTGCACCGATGAGCATGGTTGCCCGCCGGTTGGTCTGCAGGTGGTTCCGTACGGTTCTGGCTGTCCGGTAGGTGAAACGGAAAATGGTGGTTGCCAGCATCAGAATCAGGAAATTCATGATGGGCAGGCTGCGGGGCAGATAAATGCCGGTCACCTGACACAGCAGTGCCAGAGCGAGATTGGAGCAGAATACGGCCAGAGCGATGTTTCGCAGCTCATCCGCACTGGCAAACTCCCACAGACTGCGGTACAGCCGCCACAGCATAAAGAGCACCAGCGTCAGCCCTGTGTAGGGCAGGGCAATTTTCAGATACTGCTCCACGAACATGGATTCCTCCAGATTGGAGATGGAAAACTCATAGCGAAGCAGCAGCGCAAATAAAACCGATGCGTTGATCAGTACGATGTCCATGACGATCAGCGTAGCGATCCGCAGGAACTGTACTTTATCAAGAGTCAGCTTCTTCATGTTCTATCTCCTCTTCCCCGGATTCTTCACCATCGTAACCGTAACCGTATCCGTATCCGTAATGTCTGCTGTAACTGTGTTTACTGCGTTTCGGGGCGGTCATGCATAAAACCGTGCCAATGATCGGCTTTTTGAGATCACTCAGACTCTGCACTGCTTCGTGGATCTGCTGGCGGGAGGAAAAGTCCTGCCGCACGACCAGCAGTGTGCCGTCTGCCAGCGCGCCGATCTCTGCGGCGTCTGCCATCATGGCGCAGGGGGGCGTATCGAGAAGAATGTAGTCCACCGTGTTTTTCGCGCCTTCAATAAAGAGCATTACATTTTCACTGGACAGAACCTTTTCTGGATGGTCCGTGGGGAAACCGCCGGGGATCACAAACAGGTTGGCCGGCTCCACGACATGAAATGCATCCGACAGGCTGCATTCACCCTTCAGAAATTCGCTGAAACCCACCTGGTCATCCAACCCGAACACCTCACCGATGGCGGGCTTCCGCAGGTCGCAGTCCACCAGAAGGACCCGCCTTCCTTTGCGGGCCAGAGCCATGGCCAGATTGACCGAAACGGTGGTCTTGCCCTCATTGGGAATGGAACTGGTGATCATGAGAACTTTGCCCTTCTCCTCGGCCAGCATCTTTTCCACGCGCACACGGAGCAGACGGACCGATTCGTTGAAGCCGAATTTGTCATTGCTGTCCGCCAGAATGGGACGGTCATCATCTCGGATGCCCCGAATCTTCGGCAGATGTCCCAGACAGGGGATGCTGGCTACCTTACCCAGATCCTCTTCACTGTTGACCGTCCGGTGGGTTGCCCAGAACAGCAGAGCAATGCCCAACCACAGCATGGCACCGGCTATGGCTCCGGTCAGGATGGCGCGGCGATAGGACGGCGCATTGTCGGGTCCGTTCGGAATGCCGGTTTCACTCAGAAGCATTAGGGTTGTGGGACCCACAACAAACTCCGCCACAGACGGATAGATCTCGATCACGCAGTTCAGCACTTTGTATGCCCGTTCGGGATCAGTGTCCGTAACAGAAAGGGTAAAAATATTGGTATTGCCCATGGCGCTGGCGCTGACGGAGGGAAGGAAACTGATCTCCATTTTTTCCATGACCCGCTCACGAAGCAGGCCGCTGGTCAAAATCTGGGGAAAGGTGCTTGCCATCTGCTCGGCGGCGGCGTTATTGTAATACTGCTGGGTGGCGTAAAGGGGGTTCGCCACTTTTACCGTGAAAGAGGTGCTGGCTGTGTACCGCGGCGTGTAGGTATGCCATGTGCGGAAGCACATGCATGCGGATGCGGTCAGAATCAGGGCGATTCCCAGTGCAAGAAAGCGCTTTGCGCTTTTGATGAGACCTCGCAGGGACTCTGCCAAATCAATCTTTGGATATTCTGTATCCGGATATTGCTTGCTCATTGTGCGTTCTCCTCGCTGCTGCTTTTCTTGCCGTAGCCGTATTTGCTGTAGTTTCCGTATTTACCGTATTTTCCGTAGCTGCCGTAGCTGTTGTAGCGGAAAACAGGGGCAAAATAATCGGAGCCATATACATTGTTCAGTACGCAGCCCAGAAGATGGGAGGCTTTGGACAGAATGGCAGCAGCCGTATTCAGGTCATTGGCGGCGGCAGCGTTCTGGCGCACCACCAACAAAGAGGCATCCGCAAATTCCACGATGGCTTCCGCATCCGGTGCGACTGCCATGGGCGGCGTGTCTACGATCACCAGATCATAGTGCCGCGCAGCCTCTCTCAGCATGGCTTCCATGGCGGAGGTGCTGACCAAATTGGCGGCGGTTTTGAAGCTCTTCCGGGCGGCCAGCAGGTTCAGACTGCTGTTTTCCGGCCGGACAACGCATTCGGACAGGGCGGCTTTGCCCTGCAGGACTTCCGTAGTGCCGGCCATGGGCTCCTTGAAACCCAGAATCAGACTGCAGGAGGGCTTACGGAGGTCGGCATCCACAAGAAGGACTTCTTTGCCCTTTTTCGCCATGGAGAGGGCGAGATTGACAGCCACAGTGGACTTGCCTTCATTTTCCAGATAGCTGGTCACCAGCAGGATGCGCTCACCCTTCCGGCGGCGCCTGTCCACCCGGCCGGACAGTTTGTGGACGGCTTCTGTATAAAGAAAGCTTGTCAGCGGATCGGTGATCAGAATGCTCTTCTTTTGCCTGTTGAGCCAGGCCTTGAAGGTTTTGTTCTTTCTTTCGTGATACAAACTGCCCAGCACATGGCAGCTCAGCTTGGAGTCCGCTTCGGCACGGCTGCGGATCTTATCGGCCATCAACGCCTGAACAGCCAGAAAGACGGCTGTGGCAAGCGCTGCCAGCAGGGCAGCCTGCACCATGCGGGTTTTGGTAACGGGAGGGTTGGAGGGACCGGCGGGCACCGACGGCTCCCGCAGTACTTCCAGAATGACACCGCCCAGTACCTCGGCCGATACGGTGTGGTGATGCTCGATCATGGCCCTGCTCATCAGGAACACGGCGCGGGGATCGGAGCCTTTGACGGTCATAGTCAGAAGGTTTGTATTGGAGATCACATTTGCGGTGACTGTGCCGTCAAAGGAAGCCAGACCGCTTTCCTCCAGAACCTTCTGGCGCAGGAGGGAACTGTTCAGGACCTCCGTAAAAACGGAAGCGGTGATATTGGCGGTGCTCAGATTGGTGTAGGTGGTGCCGGTGGTACTGTTGGAGGTCACAACGAAGGTCGTTGTTGCCGTATACACCGGCTTGTAAGTGTAGTCCGTGATGACAAAGGCGGCCATGGCGGCTATGGCGGCGGCTATAAGGATCAGATACCAGCGCTTCAGCACATCCTGAACCACGGTAACGATCATGCCCACCGACAGCGGTTGGGCTGCCGTATTAGTATTGAATTCGCTCATACTCAGTCCTCCACCACGACATTCAGCCGTGTATAACCGGTGTAAAGGCCATCAAAGTCCACCGTGTATGTCACAGAATAGGTTCCGGGAACCAGGATGTTCACATTGTCGGTCGTTTTGACGTTTACGATGTTCACAAACGGATCCTTATTCTCCAGCGGATCCACGTAACGGTTGATGTAGGTGCGGGTCTCCGTTTCCCTGTTGGGGCCGAGGGCTTCGATCTGCTCGCCGCTCAGGTTTTCCACAGGGGGATTCTGGTTGCGCAGGGAGTATTTGCTGCTGCCGATAACCACATTGGACAGGTAATCCCGCGGGTTGAAGGCGGTACCTTTCTTGACATAGACCAGATATTCCTTGAGTTCCACGGTGGCACTGTAAGAATTGGAAGCATAGACCTCAACAGGGAGGGTGATGTACGCAGTGTCGCCCATGCTGTTGGTCACACGAAACTCTACCTCGTGCAAACCGACATTGTTGAGACTGTTTGTGTTGCTGATCAGTATGCCTTTGATTCGGCTGCTGATATCACCGTCCAGCTTGTCTGAGGCAGACAGGCAGGCCAGTACGTCCACAGAGGCGTTGGCAGGCAGCACCAGGGCTTTCCTCTGGCTGAACACCGGCGGTTCGTAGTCGGTGTACTGCAGGGTTCGGCTCTTTTTCGCAACATTTCCCGCGGAATCGAATGCGGCATAGGTGATGACGGCGGTGTGCTTTTCGGAGATAGCGGAAATGCCTTCCACCAGAATCCGGTCGGTCACATCTCCGTCCACCCGGTCCTCTGCCGTGACGCCCTGCAGCAAAGCGGCATCGTCTGCCGTAACAGAAACCTCCAGCACCTCGGAATCAATGGTGATCACAGGCGCTTTGGTGTCATCCCGCAATACATTCAGCACACCGTAGACCGCGGTGAATATGCCGCAGATCAGAACAGGCAGCAGAATATAGAACCATTTTTTCAGCTTTTTCACGGTTTATCCTCCCTTATCGGAACCAGTGCGGCGCAGCCGCGGGGATCTTCTCATTTTTCAGCAGTTTCAGGGGATTGCGCTCCAGCAGCGCCTTTGCTGCAGTGTCAGAAAACTCCTCCCGAAGCAGCAGCTGCACATCTTTCATCCATGTGGTGCGGGCGTCCGGTGCATGGGCGTCGCTGGCCACAACGAAGGCGAACCGGCGCGCCACCAGCTCCATGGCCAGATCCCGGATCTGCCGGCCGAAGCTGCCCAGCAGACTGCCCTTATTGATCTGCAGCAGGCAGCCCATTTCTACCCACAAATTCAGCAGGCGTGGATCCTCCTGCACATAGGCATAGCGCTCCGGATGGGCGATGACCGGCCGCATTTCCTGATCCAGAATCTCTTCCAGAATTTCCGTTGCCTGCGCGGCGTAGTTATGAAACGCAAATTCGATCAGCAGATAATCGGAGCCGTTGAGCCCCAGCAGCTTTTTCTGCCGGAGGAGCGCGGGAACCTGCGCTGTGCCATAGACCTCCATGCCCGGTACAACGGTCAGAGGAATCCCGGCGCTTTTCAGTTCCGCACGGAAATCCCGGATCCGCCGGATCAGATCCTGGCCCCAAAAGTTGCTGCGGCCGGCAAAATCCATGCAGTGGGGCGTGGCGGCCAGAACTGTAACACCGCTCTCCGCGGCCAGTGCGGCCATTTCCAACGCGGCGGTCAAATCCGGGGCACCGTCATCGATGCCGGGTAGAATATGTGCATGGATGTCGATCATAAGTCCTCCGGCTCAGCGCCTGCATAAGCGATGGATCCATGCACTGCAGCGGTGCAGATGCGACCGCAGCGGCACTGCGCGGATCCAGATTTTTTCATAAAACTCCCACCGGAACGAACCGGGCGCCTGGCGCTTTCCGCCGCAGACGGCCGAGGTCACGATGGCAATGACCTGTTCCGGACGGATTCCCGGCTCAGGTTCCGTCTGCGCGTCACCCACCATGGTGAAGCCGGTGCTGTCTGTTTTCCAGACCCGGTGAAGCACATAAGCGCCGTTGTCACGGCGATACAGGAGAATGTCACCTTTTTTGACGGGACGGGTCAGTCGGGACAGATAGACGGTATCCCTCCGGTGGATCAGAAACGGGCTCATGCTGCTGCCGCTGACCACCAGCGGCAGCGCGTCGATGGATTCATCCTGCAGAAGCAGGCGGTATTCCTCCAGCAGCATCTCGGGGGCAAGAACTCGGGTGACTTTTTCCATTATTCTTCCTCCCGGACCATGCCGTCGCGAATGTGGTAGCGTCGGCTGCAGAGGTCTCTTCCGGCGGAACGGTGAGTGACAAAAATACAGGTTTTTACGGTTTCGCTGTTCATCAGGTTTTTCAGCAGCTGCGCTTCTGTCTCCATATCCAACGCGGAGGTGGCCTCATCCAGCAGCAGAATGGGCGCTTTCCGCAGCAGTGCTCTTGCCACAGCCAGTCGCTGGGCCTGGCCTTCACTCAGACGCTTATCCCGGCCGCCCACCATATGGTTGAGCCTATCGGGAAATGCCATGACAAAATCGTAGGCGCAGGCGGTTTTCAGTGCCTGCAGCATCTCTTCTTCGGTGGCATCGGGATTGCTGATCCGCAGGTTTTCCGCAATGGTACCGGCAAAGATCTGGTTGCCCTGCGGAACATAGCCGAAGGCCTGCCGGGTGGCAGCGCAGAGCGGATACTGTCTGCCGCCGGTGCCGATCAGGGAGGCGGTTCCCTCGCTGGGATGAATCAGACCCAGCATGATGCGCAGCAGGGTGGTCTTTCCCTCGCCGGAAGGACCGGTCAGAGAGATCAACTCTCCGGGTCGGGCTTCCAGATTGATCTGCTTCAGCACGGGTGCGCCGCCCTCGTAATGGAAATTCACCGAATCCAGCGCCAGTGTAAAAGCGGTTTCCTGGTCAAAGCCCTGCTGTACGGTCGTATCTTCTTCGGGCAGCTCTACCACGGCCATGATGCGTCCGGCGGAGGTGGTGATGGAGATGCCGCTGGGAACCAGTCCGATCATGGCGGAGAAGGCGGCGCCCAGCATGGAGGCAAGTTGGAGGAACATGGTCATGTCGCCGTAGCTGATGTGGCCCATCCACAGGCGGTATACGCCCCAGCCGAAGCATCCCGCGGATGCAAGCAGGCTCAGCAGGTTCATCAGTGCGGAGGTCCACACGGAGAATTTGCTGTAATTCAGGTAGGTTTCCCTGTATTTCTGCTGCACCTGTGTCATCTGCTTTCCGATGCGGTCCATCACACCGAAGGCCTTGATGGCGGTGATGTTCTGGAAACTGTCCTGCTGGAAAGACATGACAGCGGAGTAAACATCTTTCATTTCCCGGTTGTGGCGGCGCATTTTGCGCACAAGAAACGTGGAGATCAGGATCGTCAGCGGGGTGCCGACCAGTGCGATCAGCGCCATGACAGGATCAAAGTACAGAATGATCAGGAAGGCGCCTGCCAGCTGCACCAGATTGGAGATCAGCGCCGGGACAAAACCGGTCACGCCGCCGGAAACGGTGGAGGTATCGCTGCTGATACGGTTCAGCAGGTCGCCATTCCGGAAGTTCTCCAGAGACTGCCAGTCGGTTTTCAGGATCCGCAGGTAGACTTCGGCCTGAATCTCATTCTGGATGCGGATGTTCAGAATGGCGCCGATGCGGGCCGTCAGACTCTTCATGACGATATTGCCCAACCGCATTCCCAGCATCAGTGCCGCGGCTGTGCCGATGATCCCGCTGTCGCGGCGGATCACGGCGTCGATCAGGAATTTGGTTGCCACACTGCTGCTCAGGGACATGACAATGCCCAGCGTACCCAGCAGGATATGGACCAGCACGGTGCCTTTGTAGCGGCAGATATATTGCCAGACCCAAAAACATTCCCGCCGCAGATCGTGAATGCGCCCATTTTCAGTTAATCCTATGATGTTGCGAAACATATTCATGGACTCTCTGCGCTCCTGTTTTTATGGCAAAAAATGGAAAATATGCCCCGTTTTTCAAAAAAAAGCACACATTTCCTCATTCTATCTATATCTTAATAATTATAGCACCGTTGCACGCCGGTGTCAATTTACAAGGTATTCTGCGGCAAAAAAAGAGCGCTGCATCACGCAGCGCTCCGGAAATAACGGAGGAATCTGACAGCCCGATCTCTTTTTGCAGGCTGGGAATTTATTTCTTCATGGCTCCCGTGCCGCCTTCCACAACGCCGTCGTGGCGGACAACGGCGAGAACCGTTCCCAGAAAGCACTTGCAGTCAAACAGGAAACTCATTTTTTCCACATATTCGCCGTCAAGCCGTGCTTTTTCGGCGATCTCCAACTCATCACGGCCGTTGATCTGTGCCCAGCCGGTCAGACCGGGCCGGACATCGTTTGCGCCGTATTTGTCCCGTTCCTCGATCAGATCGTATTGGTTCCACAGGGCGGGCCGGGGTCCGATGATGCTCATTTTGCCGGTCAGGATGCACCAGATCTGGGGCAGCTCGTCGATGGACAGCTTACGAAAAACCCTTCCCACCGGTGTGATCCAGCGCTGGGGATCATTCAGCAGGTGGGTGGGCATGTCGGAAGGGGTTTCGGTGTACATGCTGCGGAACTTGGGCATCATAAAGGTTTTTTTATGTAGGCCCACACGCTTTTGCCAGAACAGCACCGGACCCTTGGAGTCCAGCTTGATGATCACAGCAAAGACGACCATGGGGATGGCCAGCACCAGCAGGCCCATGGTCGAAAGGAGAATATCGACCAGACGTTTCCATACTTTTTTGTACATGGGTTCTCTCCATCCAATCCACTTCATATTCTATTTATATGATAGTATATTTTTCAAAAAAAGCAAGAAAAATCCGACCTGCGTACACAGGCCGGATTTGTGCTCGGATAGATCCGGTGATCACTCCTGCAGGGTTTCGGAGAGCACCAGACCGGGGTTTTTCCGGATGTTGTAATCGATGGACCACAAGCTGGAGAACACCAGCAGACTGTGACCGCGGTAGTCCTCCAGCAGCTCAGCATCGGAGGTCAGGATCAGATCCTTGGGATCGGCCTTGGGGCACT
Organism: Candidatus Avilachnospira sp.; assembly: GCA_045530865.1. Lineage (GTDB taxonomy): Bacteria > Bacillota > Clostridia > Oscillospirales > Oscillospiraceae > Avoscillospira. The sequence goes on along the minus strand of JAZSCX010000013.1, from coordinate 6,301 downwards.
CCACGATGAACCGCAGCTGCTCATAAGGCAGGCCTTCCATGCGCAGATCCACGCCGTATTCGTTCTTCATGCGGTACTGGAACACATCGAACTGCAGGGTACCCACGACGCCCACGATGACCTCTTCCATACCGGTGTTGGGAACCTTGAAGATCTGGATGGCGCCTTCCTGCGCGATCTGCTCGGTGCCCTTGATAAACTGCTTGCGCTTCATGGTATCCCGGGGGCTGACACGGGAGAAATGCTCCGGCGCAAAGGTGGGGATACCGGCGAATTTGAACTTCTTGCCGGGGGAGCAGACCGTATCGCCAATGGAGAAGATACCGGGATCGAACACGCCGATAATATCTCCCGCATAGGCCTCATCAATGATCTCGCGCTCGGAAGCCATCATCTGCTGGGGCTGGGACAGGCGCATTTTCTTGTTGCCCTGCACATGGAACACTTCCGCTTCCCGCTCATACTTGCCGGAGCAGATCCGCATAAAGGCCAGACGGTCACGGTGGGCCTTGTTCATATTGGCCTGAATCTTAAAGACAAAGGCGGAAAAATCGGAAGAGAAGGTGTCAATGACGCCGCAGTCGGCTTCGCGGGCCAGAGGAGGCGGGGTCATCCGCAGGAACTCCTCCAGGAAGGGCTCCACGCCGAAGTTGGTCAACGCGGAACCGAAGAACACGGGAGACAGGGTGCCGCTGCGGATTTCGTCCATGTTGAAATCGCGGCCTGCGCCCAGCAGCTCCACTTCTTCCATCAGCTGGTTGTGGCGGCGTTCACCGATGATCTCACCGACCTTGGGATCGTCCAGCTCCACCTCCAGCTTATCCGCGCGGTTTTTGCCGGAAACACCGGAGAAGAAGATGATCTGACCGTGCCCCCGGTCGTACACACCCTGAAACTCCTTGCCGGAGCCGATGGGCCAGTTCATGGCATAGGTTTCGATACCCAGCTCCCGTTCCAGCTCGTCCAGCAGGTCAAAGGGGTCCCGGGTCTCCCGGTCCATCTTATTGATAAAGGTGAAAATGGGGATGTGCCGCATGGCACAGACCTTGAACAGCTTTCGGGTCTGGGGCTCCACGCCCTTGGCGCCGTCGATAACCATGACGGCGGAGTCTGCTGCCATCAGGGTGCGGTAGGTATCCTCGGAGAAGTCCTGATGGCCCGGGGTGTCCAGAATGTTGATGCAGCAGCCATTATACTGGAACTGCATGACAGAAGAGGTGACGGAAATACCTCTCTGCTTTTCGATCTCCATCCAGTCGGACACGGCGGCACGGCTGTTCTTTTTGCCCTTGACGGCGCCGGCCTGGGCAATGGCGCCGCCGTACAGCAGGAATTTCTCGGTCAGGGTGGTTTTACCGGCGTCGGGGTGGGAGATGATGGCAAAGGTCCGGCGGCGGCTGATTTCTTCTCGTAAGGTAGACAAAGTCGGTTCCTCCAGCATATAGAATCTGTCTGTACAGACATGATTTTCTCTCAAACTAAGTTATTTTATCACAAATTTAGCTATATGACAAGAAAAAAGAGAGTTTTTTACAATGAGAATGGAAGTCGTAATGGGTAAAAATGGGCGGCGGCCAGGCCCTGGCCGCCCTGCGGATTCTGAAGAGAAAGAACTGGAAAAAACTGTATTGTGAAAAACGACGAGAAACCGGTTTCGGAACTGGTAAAAACGGAGAATTGCAGAAAGTACATTGACATTTTCGTTTGAAGGGTCTATGATTGCATTAGATGAAACAGGTTTCAAGGCGTGAAAAAGTTAGAGAGAGGAGCGGCGCTATGGCAAGTATCCGTGAAGTAGCAAAGCTGGCGGGGGTCTCTCCCGCAACCGTATCCCGTGTGATGAACGGAACTGCCCGTGTAGATCCGGAAAAAATGGAACGGGTACAGCAGGCCATTGAGGAAACAGGCTTTGTTCCCAATGAAGTGGCACGCTCTTTGTTTAAAAAATCCGCAAAAATGATCGGTCTGATCATTCCCAGTATCCGCAATCCCTATTTCACCCAGATGGCCAGCTACATCGATGAGGCCGCCCACAGCCGGGGATACCGTGTGTTCCTCTGCGAGGTGGGCAGCGGAGATCTGGATCGGGAGAAGGCGGCGCTGCAGATGCTCTCCTCCATGAACGCCGACGGCGTCATTCTGGCATCAACCAATGACGCCATCCAGCCCTTTGTGGAGCAGTACCGGCTGCCGGTGGTGGCACTGGACGCCAGAGTGGGCGCAGAAAACGCCAATGCCTACATCTGCTGCGATGACTACATGGGCGGACGGATGGCGGCAGAATACCTGCTGGAGCGGGGCTGCCGCAGCATGGTCTGCATCAAGGGAAGCCAGTCCATCCAGAGCGCCCGTGCCCGCTATGAGGGCTACCGGGACGTCTGTCGGGAGCGTGGCATTGCGGAACAGACCGTGGAATGCGACTATGATTTTGACATGGGACTTGCCATGACGGAGCAGCTGCTGCACACCTATCCCCAGGTGGATGGGATCATCGCCTGCAATGACATTGTGGCAATTTCCACCTATAAAATTCTGCATAAGCGGAAAATTGCCGTACCGGAGCAGGTGCAGTTGATCGGATTTGACAACATCCATCTGGCCAGCCTCATGTCTCCCGAACTGACAACGATCAGCCAGCCCATCCGCGCCATGGCGGACAAGGCTGTGGAGCTGATGATTGATAGAACCGACAATGAAAAGAAAGGAGAGCGTTTTGTGTTCCCCGTGAGCGTATGTCAGCGGGAGACCACAAAACAGGAACTTGGCGCATGAAAAAACAGGGTATTTTGAACAGTGAAATTTCCAGAGTGCTGTCCTATCTGGGGCACACGGACTGCATCTGCGTCGGCGACTGCGGCCTGCCCATCCCGGATGAAGTGGAACGCATCGATCTGGCGCTGGCCTTCGGCGAGCCCACCTTTATGCGGACACTGGAAATCGTGGCACAGGACATGAAGATCGAGAAGATCGTCCTGGCCGAGGAAATCAAGACCCAGAACCCCAAGGTTCTGAGTCAGATCGAGGCGCTGTTTGCCGATCAGAACGTGGACGTGGAGTTTGTCTCCCACACGAAGCTGAAGCTGCAGACCTTCGATTGTAAATGTGTAATCAGAACAGGCGAAACAACCCCGTATGCCAACATCATTCTGCAGGCGGGCTGCATTTTTGCCTGATCGGAGGGAGAGAAGGATACTATGAACATCGAGATGAAGGGCATCTGTAAGTCCTTTGGAACGAATCAGGTATTGCGGGATGCAGGCTTTTACCTGCGCGACGGCGAAGTCCACGCCCTCATGGGCGAAAACGGCGCCGGCAAATCCACCCTGATGAAGATCCTCACGGGCGTTTACACCAAAGATGCAGGCACGGTTCTCGTAGACGGACAGGAGGTCTGCTACAAGAGCCCCCAGGAAGCAGAAAAAGCCGGTATTGTGTTCATCTATCAGGAACTGAACGTCCTCTTTGACCTGACGGTGGAAGAGAACCTGTTCATGGGTAAGGAGATCACCAAGAAATTCGGCGTCTGCGACAAAAAGGCCATGCGTGCCAAGGCTAAGGAAGTCATGGATCGCATGGGCGTCCATATCCCCGTCAATGCCGTCATGTCCGACCTGTCCGTCGGTCAGCAGCAGATGGTGGAGATCTGCAAGGCGCTGATGGTGGACGCCAAGGTCCTGATCATGGACGAGCCTACCGCCGCTCTGACGGAATCCGAGACCGAAGTCCTCTTTGAGGTCATCGAGGGTCTGCGGAAGAAGGGCGTTTCCATCGTTTATATTTCCCACAGAATGGAAGAGATCTTCCGTCTGTGCGACCGCATCACCATCCTCCGGGACGGTCAGTACGTCGACACCCGCTTCATCAAGGACATTACCATGGACGATGTGGTGCAGATGATGATCGGCCGTGAGATCGGTGAGCGCTATCCCCAGCGGAACGTCACCATCGGTGAGGAAGTCCTCCGCGTGGAGGGTCTGACCCACCAGAAGTTCTTCAAGGACGTGAATTTCTCCGTCCGCGCCGGTGAGGTACTGGGCGTCTCCGGCCTCATGGGCGCAGGCCGCACCGAGATCATGCAGGCCATCTTCGGCAATATGCCCGTCGTGTCCGGCAAGGTCTACATCAACGGGCAGGAAGCCCACATTAAAAATCCCCGTCAGGCCATCGCCGCCGGTATCGGCTTCATCACCGAGGACCGCAAGACCGAGGGCTTGCTGCTGGAAAAGAGCATCGCGGAAAATATTGAGATCACCAATCTGAAGAAGGTCTCCAAAAACGCTGTTCTGAGCAAAAAGGCCGGAAAAGCGCTGGTGCAGAAGGGCATCGACGAATTCCGCATCAAGTGCTTCAACGCCGCCCACCTGTGCAACAATCTCTCCGGCGGCAACCAGCAGAAGGTGGTTCTGGCCAAGTGGATCTACACCGATCCCAAGATTCTCATTTTGGACGAGCCCACCAGAGGTGTGGACATCGGCGCCAAAAAGGAGATCTACAGCGTCATCAATGATCTGGCGGCCCAGGGCGTTGCTGTGATCATGGTTTCTTCGGAGCTGCCCGAAGTCCTGGGCATGAGCGACCGGATCATGGTCGTCCACGAGGGTCACGTCACCGGTATCATCGATGGCAGAACCGCCGATCAGGCAAAAGTTATGACATTGGCCACAGGAGGAAGTTTGGCATGATTAAGAATAAAAACATCGGCGCCAAAATTGGTGAATATGGCGCGTTTATCGCACTGGCATTCCTGTTTATCCTGCTGAGTATCATCAGCCCCCAGTTCCGCACTGGCGACAACCTGCTGAACCTGCTGCGTCAGGCATCCTTCAACGGCCTGATCGCCTTCGGTATGACGCTGGTCATCCTGTCTGACGGCATCGATCTGTCCGTTGGCTCCATCTTTGCTCTGGCTGCCATCATTGCCGCGGAGCTGATCATGGCCGGCCTGAACGCCGTTCTGGCCATTGTGATCGCTCTGGTGGCCGGCGTGGTGCTGGGTCTGGTCTCCGGCTTCCTGGTTGCCAAGTGCCGCCTGCAGGCCTTCATCGCCACCCTGATCACCATGACTGCCTACCGCGGTCTGGCCTACATCATCACCGAGGGCAAGCCCATCTCCCGTCTGGCGGAGAGCGCCGCTTCCGGCTCCTTCTTCTTCAAGGCTCTGGGCAAGGGCAACGTCCTGCTGTTCGAAGCCGTGAAGATCCCCATTCCCGCCATCATCCTCGTGGTCGCCTTCCTGGTTGTCCTGTTCGTGCTGACCAAGACCACCTTCGGCCGCCGCATCTACGCCACCGGCTCCAACGCCAAGTGCGCCAATCTGGTGGGCGTCAACACAGCAAAGATCAAGATCGCTTGCTACGGCATCTCCGGCTTCCTGGCTGCTCTGGCCGGCCTGATGATGTGTTCCCGCGTCAACTCCGCACAGCCCAACTTCGGCGACGGCTATGAGCTGGATGCCATCGCTGCCACCGCTCTGGGCGGCACCTCCATGTCCGGCGGCCGCGGCAAGATCACCGGCACCATCGCAGGTGTTCTGATCATCGCTGCCCTGAACAACGGTCTGAACATTCTGGGCGTTTCCAGCTACTATCAGCAGGTCATCAAGGCTGTGGTCATTCTGGTGGCCGTCCTGTCCGACAGCAAGAGATAAAAGGAGAGTAGGAACATGAAGAAAATTATTGCACTGCTTCTGGCTGCCATCATGGTCTTCTCCATGGTCGGCTGCAGAATTGTCATCGACGGCGAAGATACTGCCGTTCAGACCAAGACGGATGGTACCATCGGTCTGGCCATTTCCACCCAGAATAACCCCTTCTTCGTCACCCTGTATGAAGGCGCCAAGGCCAAGGCCAACGCCCTGGGTGTGAAGCTGCAGATGGCCGATGCCGGTGACGACACCGCCAAGCAGGCCTCCGACATCGAAGATCTGGTCAACTCCGGTATTTCCGTCCTGCTGGTCAACCCTGTTGACTCCGATGCCGTTGCCAGCGCTGTGGAGTACGCCATCTCCAAGGGCGTCAAGGTCATCTCTGTGGACCGCGCGGTCAACAATGTGGACATTGACTGCCAGATCGCATCCGACAACGTGCTGGGCGCGGAACTGGCTACCCAGTTCCTGGTGGATCAGCTGGGTGAGGGCGCTGTCGTCGCCGAGCTGGAAGGCGTCACCGGCGCATCCGCTGCCATCGACCGCTCCAAGGGCTTCCATAACATTGCCGACTCCAAACTGGAAGTGGCTGCCAGCCAGACTGCCAACTTCGACCGCGCACAGGGCATGTCCGTCATGGAAAACATGCTGCAGGCC
>JAZSCX010000041.1:0-18694 GCA_045530865.1 Candidatus Avilachnospira sp. | reverse complement strand
GTTCTCGTTCCGGGTCGGCGGTCAGCTTCAGCGCAAAGTCCAGAATACCGCTGGGAACCGGACTGTCTCACGCCTCCGCCTTGCCGGGCGGCTGATAGACATGGCCGGAGGTAACAGCAACGCAGTTTGCCAGGTTGGGGTTTGTCAGCACGTCTTCGACAGTATAAGATGCATCGGAGGCCAGAATGATATAGGCGGGGTCCCAGGCCAGCAGTTGCTCATAATGGATAAACGACAAAAGTTTTCCCGCTCCGCAAAAGAGAGTGATATAGTCTAAAAAACACAGAACTGGAGAGGCGTTTTCGATGGGACGATACGAACAATCCGCACAGCAGTGGCAGAAGAGTTGGTCTCTTTGTTGGGAGAGGTTTTAGATAGCTTTATCATGCCCCGCTATAAACAAAGAAAAGTTCCTGATTTCTTGTGAAATCAGGAACTTTTTGGTGGAGACTACTGGACTCGAACCAGTGACCTCCTGCGTGTGAAGCAGGCGCTCTAACCAGCTGAGCTAAGCCTCCGCAACTCGCTCCATTATTATACATGGTCAGATATAAAAAAGCAAGTCTTTTTTTCGGAATTCGGGAAATTATTCTGAAGTAACCATGGAGGCGAAGATTTTGTGCAAGGCTGCATCCACCCGCTTCAACCCTATGGGCTTTCCGGTGGGATCAATAAAACAGTGAGTGGAGAGGCCCGTGGCTGCCAATGTACCGGTTTCGGCAAACCGGACTTCGTAGGAAAAGTACATCCGGACGCCGGTGTATTTGGTCAGGGACAGATGGATCTCCACCACGTCGTCGAACCGGACGGAGGTCAGATAGCTGCACTGCATATCCACCACCGGGATGATGATGCCGCGGCTCTCCATATCCCGGTAATCGATCCCAAACTGCCGCAGCAGGTCAATTCTGGCTTCCTCAAACCAGCGGATATAGTTGGAATGATGGACAACGCCCATCTGGTCAGTTTCATAATACTGTGCCCTGCGAATATAGGGTTTTGTTTCCATCAATGCAGATACTCCTTCTGAAGCTGCCGCACCATAGCGGTGTAACGGTCTTTGCACTGCCGAAGATTGCCCGCCTGCAGATCTTGATAGCAGGGCTCCAGCCACTGGCTGCGGATAGCCGCATAGCGAGAAGCAGGATCTGATGTTTGCTCAATTTCCAGAACGATCTGCGGTGCGGTGGCATAGTATTCATCAATCAGATCCGGGCCGTCGGGACAGGAACGGAGATAGCCGTCACGGAACTGGCGGAAGGCAGTCAGCTCTTTGCAGTTATCGGGCTTGCCGGAGTGCTGACAGACAACTGTGGTTATAAAACAGAGACCAAACGCCTTTTTCTTAAAGCCGCCGTTGATAGTTTCAAAGTCTCCAATCTCCCAACGTGCTTTCGGGTAACGCTGCATCCACTGTGCATGGAACGCCTCGCAGAATGTCTCGCAGCAGGGGAGTGCCAGACGGCGAACCATAGGTACAAGGAAAACCGCAATGGTGAATTTGTCGGTTTCCTGCAGGACCTCCTTTCTCTTGCGGGATGCATCGTCGGCCCATTTGGCTTCCAGCTGATCCAGAAAATCTGCGGCAGCTGCTTCCAGTGTGAGGACGCCGGCTTCCCATGCGGTATTCAGACATTCGAAAGTCTTGCTGTTGGCTTCCGCATACTGGTCTATGGCGGGGGCATAGCCGTTTTTGGTCAACTGTTTTTCAATGCCCATATGGTTGGTGATGACCTCCAGAATATGGTCATGGTAATAGGCGGCAGCCTGCAGGTCTTCTGCGGTGGGGGCTTTTTCCGCGTTCAGCTGATCGGCAGTCAGCCTGGCACCGCAGTACATGCAGGAAAACTGGGTCAAATGGGCGGGGACGGTCAGTTTTTCTGCGCAATGAGGGCAGTAACCTGTCAGATTGGCTTCTTGTGTCATACGATCACCTGCTTCGGTTTTTTTGTTATTGTAGCATATTTCTTTGCCAATTCCAACGGTTCCGTGAAACTTTGCAACATAATCTTCCTGTCATTCGGTCATACTATGGCTGAAAGCGGTGATTGGATGACAGAATTTTTCTGCCCGACAAAGATATGGTCCGGCGAGCATGCACTGGATATCCTTCGAAGCCATCCGGCAAAACGGGTGCTGCTGGTGACGGATTCCTATTTTTCCAAAACGGGGAAAGCAAGGGAAATTGGCAATCTTCTGCCAAATGCGGAGGTGCGCATATTTGATGAGGTTCGGCCTGATCCGAATGTGGAACTGACAGCAAAAGGTGCTGCGGTTTGTACACAGTTCCGCCCGGAGCTGCTGCTGGCATTGGGCGGCGGCAGCTCCATGGACTGTGCAAAGGGCATTCGGCTTGCGGCAGAATGTCCCATGGAGTTTATTGCAATTCCGACAACATCCGGAAGCGGCTCTGAGGTGACATCCTTTTCGGTGCTGTCCAGAGGAGAGGTCAAATATCCGCTGGTGGATCCGCTGCTGCGGCCTGACGGCGCCATTCTGGATGCAGAGCTGCTGCGGGAGCTGCCCAAAAGCCTGATTGCCGATACAGGTATGGATCTTCTGGCCCATTGCGTGGAAGCACTGGCAGCGTCCAACAGTTCCACGATTACCGATGCGCTGGCCATGGGCGGCGTGCAGGTGGTGTTCCGCGATCTGGCGGCATCCTACAGTGGAGATTTGTCAGTGCGGGGCAATGTCCATGAGGCGGCGACCATGGCGGGACTTGCCTTTGACCATGCTGGTCTTGGCCTTTGTCATGCTATGGCTCATGTGTTGGGCGGCATGACCCATTTGCCTCATGGACGCCTGTGCGCCATGCTGCTGCCCCATGTGATGGAGGTGAATGCAGCGGCGGTGCTGCCCAAATATGCGCATCTGGCGCGGATCTGCGGCTTTGGCGGTGCAACAGAGCGGCTGAGCTTCCGCAATCTGCTGGCAGCCATGAACCGACTGCGGATTTCTCTGGGGATGCCGGCAACCCTGCGGGAGGTCGGTGCTGCGGTGGAGGATGAAAATGCCATGATTTGTGCGGTGCTTGCGGATCTCTGCTGCAAAACCAATCCACGAATCGTTGACGAAAAGATGATTCGGTCTGTTTGGAAAGCGGTGCGGGGATGAGAGAGGGATTGATTTCTGTGGGAATCGATCTGGGAACCACAACCACCCAGATGATCCTGTCACGGCTGTATGTGGAGAACACAGCCAATGCCTTCTCCATTCCCAGAATGGAGATCACGGAGCGGGAGATCCTGTACCGCGGCAATATTCATTTTACCCCGCTTCTGTCGGCAGATACGATCGATGCGGATAAGATCCGGAAACTGATCGCGTCGGAATACCATTTGGCGGGGATTCGGCCCGAAGAGATTCAGACCGGTGCGGTGATCATCACCGGTGAAACCGCCCGCAAGGAAAATGCGGCGGAGGTACTTCGGGTCTTATCCGATTTTGCGGGAGAATTTGTGGTGGCAACGGCAGGGCCTGCGCTGGAAAGTGTGCTGGCCGCCCGGGGTGCAGGAGCCGACAAAGCCGCAAAACAGGAAGGCCGGTATGTGCTGCATATGGACATCGGCGGCGGCACGTCCAATTTGGCGCTGTTTGATCCGGAGGGGCGGCTGATCGATACGGGCTGTCTGAATGTAGGCGGTCGGCTGCTGAAGTTCGATTCGCATGGGCACGTGATTTACCGGTCGCCTGTATTGAAGGGCTATGAGGAATGGAAACCGGAGAAATTGGCGGAAGAGCTTGCAGGGGTTCTGGAAGAGGCGGCAGGTCTGCGGCCAAAAACGGAACGGCTGTCCCGGTTTATAACTGACAAAACTGTGACTTTGCCGGGAGAACCGGTAGTGCTGTCCTTTTCCGGCGGTGTGGCGGATCTGATCCGGGAAAGTCCGCAGGAGCCGTACTTGTATGGGGATCTGGGCGTACTGCTGGGCAGAGCCATCCGAAACTCCGCCCTTTGCCGGGAAGGCTTTCTGCTGGGAGAGGAGACTATTCGTGCCACAGTAGTGGGTGCAGGCAACCATGCCACGGAGCTTTCCGGCAGTACGGTGTATTGCTCCGGTGGGGAATTGCCCATCCACGATCTGCCGGTTCTCCGGATTGATGGAATGGATGCGGAACAAATCCGGAAGGGAATTGCACGATTTATGGACCATTTGCCAGTCCTGTCTTTGGAGGGCATCTGTGCTCCGTCTTTTATGCAGATTCAGCGGCTGGCGCACAAGATCAAAGAGGCAGTGCAGCCCTTGCGGGATGTGCTCGTTATTTCCCTGGAGCACGACATGGCAAAAGCGTTGGGACACAGCCTGCGGCTGGAATTGGGACAGGACGCAAAGATCATCTGTCTGGACGGCATTCACGCGCCGGAGGGGAGCTATCTGGATATCGGACAGCCTTTATCCAACGGTGCGGCGCTGCCGGTGGTCGTGAAAACACTGGCATTTTTATAGGAGGCATTGATTTGATACTGAAAACATCGTTATTCGGTCATACCTATCAGTTTTCTTCCGTGAAGGAAGTTCTGGCGAAGGCCAATGAAGAAAAATCCGGCGATAAGCTGGCGGGCGTTGCTGCGGAAACGGCGGAAGAGCGGGTGGCGGCCAAGGTGGTGCTGTCCCAGCTGCTGCTGTCCGATCTGCGGGAAAATCCCGCGGTGCCCTATGAACAGGATGAAGTGACCCGGATCATTCAGGACGATCTCAACGAGAGCATCTACGGGGAGATCCGGAACTGGACGGTTTCCGATCTGCGGGAATGGCTGTTGGCGGAGACCACCACGGAGGCCATGATTCACCGGATCTCCAAGGGTCTGACCTCCGAAATGGTGGCGGCGGTGGCGAAGCTCATGAGTAATCTGGATCTGATCTACGCGGCTGCAAAGATCCGCATCACGGCCCACTGCAATACAACCATCGGTCTGCCCGGGACCCTCAGCTGCCGCCTGCAGCCCAATCATACCACCGATGATCCCGACGGCATTCTGGCATCCTTGCTGGAGGGTCTGTCCTTTGGTGCAGGTGATGCGGTTCTCGGTCTGAATCCCGTGACGGATTCCGTGGAACGGCTGGGACAGATCCTGCACCTGTTTGCCGATGTGAAAAACCGGTGGGAGGTCCCCACCCAGATCTGCGTGCTGGGTCATGTGACCACCCAGATGGATGCGCTGAAAAAGGGAGCGCCTGTGGATCTGGTATTCCAGTCCATTGCTGGCAGCCAGAAGGGTAACGAGGCCTTTGGAATCAGCGGCGCGCTGCTGGAGGAAGCCAGACAGCTGGCGCTGCATCATGGCACGGCAACCGGACCCAATGTGATGTATTTTGAGACCGGTCAAGGCTCGGAGCTCTCTTCCGAAGCCCACTTTGGCGCCGATCAGGTGACAATGGAGGCCCGCTGCTACGGGTTTGCAAAGCGGTATCAGCCGTTTCTTGTCAATACGGTGGTGGGCTTTATCGGGCCGGAGTATCTCTATGATGCCAGACAGGTGATTCGGGCCGGTCTGGAGGATCACTTTATGGGCAAGCTGTCCGGGATTCCTATGGGCTGTGACGCCTGTTATACCAACCACATGAAAGCCGATCAGAACGATATTGAAAATCTGGCGACGCTGCTGACGGCGGCGGGCTGCAATTACTTCATGGGTATTCCGCATGGAGATGATGTGATGCTGAACTATCAGACCACCGGCTTCCGGGAGACGGCGGCGCTTCGTGAGATCTTTGGCCTGACAGCCATACCGGAGTTCCAGTGCTGGCTGCAGAGGATGGGCTTTGTAGAAAACGGTAAACTGACAAAAAAGGCCGGAGACGGCTCTGTGCTGCTGCGGGAGGTGCGCCATGGATAAACAGGAACTGAAACAGCTGGTTGCCCAGCTTCTGCAGGAGATGGAGGGTGCACCGGCGGCAACGCCGGTTTCGGATGGGGAAGGAATCCCTGACATCACCAAAGTGGATCAGCGGGCAACCTATCTGGTGGAGAATCCGGAACAGGGTGAAAGCTATCTGCGGCTGAAAAAGAAAACGCCCGCCCGTCTGGGCCTGGGCAGAGCGGGCGCCCGATACCGGACAGCCTCCATGCTTCGATTCCGGGCAGACCATGCGGCAGCGCAGGACAGTGTGTTTTCTCTGGTGGAGCCGTCCTTTTATCACGACATGGCCTTTGTCCAGACCATGTGCAAGGATAAGGATGAATATCTGACCCGACCGGATCTGGGCAGACGGTTTGATGAGAAAAACCAGGTCATCATTAAAAAGGTCTGCGGCGAAAGTCCTCGGGTGCTGGTCATCATCGGTGACGGCCTTTCCTCCAATGCCGTGACAGCCAACGCCCCTGACTGTGCTGCAGCCATCCGGCAGGGACTGAAAACCTACGGCATCGAACTGGGAAAAACTCTGTTTATTCAGTATGCGCGGGTGGGCGCCATGGATCATATTGGTGAGATCACCAACGCGGAGCTGATCTGTATGCTGGTGGGAGAACGTCCCGGTCTGGCAACCAGCGAGTCCATGTCTGCTTATATCACGTATCGTCCCAGAATCGGCATTGCCGAATCCAAGCGGACGGTGGTTTCCAACATTCACCGGCAGGGTACCCCTGCGGTGGAGGCAGGCGCACACATCGCGGGGCTTCTGCACACCATGCTGGAGAAAAAAGCCTCCGGCATTGATCTGAGGTGAGCCCATGGTGGGAAGTGTGATTCCTGTGCGGATTCTGACGCTTCGCCTGATTCCCAACCTCAGCCCGGGTCTTGCAAAGGCATTGGGGTTGGATGGACGATATCGGGCCGTGGGTCTGATCTCCACGGACAGTGACGATGTGACCTATATGGCGCTGGATGAAGCCACTAAGACCGCCAATGTGGATGTGGTGTATGCCAGAAGCCTGTATGCCGGTGCAGCCAATGCAAGCACAGCACTGGCGGGTGAGGTCATCGGTGTTTTGGCAGGACCGACGCCTGCGGAGGTGGCCAGCGCCCTGCGGGGCGCGGAAGATTTTATCAACAGCGGAGTTGGCTTCCGGACGGCCAATGAGGCAGGGGATGTGGTGTATCTGGCCCACTGTGTATCCAGAACCGGATCCTATCTGTCTGCCATGGCGGATGTACCCCAGGGACAGGCGCTGGCCTATCTGGTGGCGCCTCCGGTGGAGGCCATCGAAGGGCTGGATGCGGCATTGAAAGCATCGGATGTGGAGCTGCGGGAGTTTTTTGCCCCGCCTACGGAGACAAACTTTTCCGGCGGCCTGCTGACCGGGACCCAGAGTGCCTGTCAGGCTGCCTGTGACGCCTTTGCTCAGACGGTGATGGCGGTGGCGGCAAAGCCGAAAGATTTGGGAGGAATGTGATTTGGAGCTTGCAAAGGATCTGAAAAGCCGGCAGGAAGTGCGGGAACTGGTGGATGCTGCCGAAAAGGCACAGCAGAAGCTGCAGGTCATGGATCAGTCATCGGTGGATCGAATCGTGGAGACTATGGCAAAAGCAGCGGCAGACCACGCCAAAGAACTGGCGCAGCTGGCGGTGGAAGAAACGGGCTTTGGAAACGTTCCCCACAAAACAGAAAAGAACCTCTTTGCCTCCCAAAAGGTCTGGGATGCCATTCGGGAGCTCAGAACCATTGGTATCCTGCGGGAGGACAGGGAAAACCAGGTCTGGGATGTGGGGGTGCCTGTGGGTGTTGTGGCGGGAATCGTGCCCTCCACCAATCCCACTTCCACCATCATTTATAAAGCGCTGATTTCCCTGAAGGCGGGCAATGCCATTGTGTTTTCGCCCCATCCCAATGCGGTGCGGTGCAGTCTGCGTGCAGTGGAGATTCTGAAAACTGCGGCAGGAAAAGCGGGCTGCCCCGATGGGGCCATTGGGTGCATTTCTCTGCCCACCATGGATGCGGTGGATGAACTGATGAAGCACCGGCAGGTTCGCTTGATTTTGGCAACCGGCGGCAGCGCCATGGTGCGGGCGGCCTATTCTTCCGGTACACCTGCCATTGGTGTGGGTGCGGGAAACGGCCCTGCCTATCTGCATCCGGATTGTGATCTCCGGCAGGCGGTATCCCAGATCGTGCGTTCCAAGACCTTTGACAACGGCGTGATCTGCGCATCGGAACAGAGCATCATTCTGCAGCAGAAATATGCGGCAGAAGCCGAAGCGGAGCTGCAGCGGCAGGGCTGTGTGATCCTGTCGGAAGCGGATGCAAAAAAACTGGCAGCCTTGCTGTTCCGCAGCAATGGTACCATCAACCCGAAAATCGTGGGTAAAACTGCCGAAGAGATTGCGGCCATGGCGGGGCTGTCTCCGGATGTACGGTGTGCAAAGGTTTTGCTTGCCCGGGAAAACGGTGTGGGCACAAAGTTTCCCTATTCCATGGAAAAGCTCTGCCCGGTTCTGGGTCTTTATACCGTGGAGGATGAGGCTGCGGCGCTGCGGCTGGCCTGCGAGATTCTGCACCATGAGGGCAGCGGTCACACCTTCGTGATCCACGCAAAGGATGAAGCTGTGGTGCGGCGGTTTGCTATGACGGTGCCGGTTTCCCGGTTCCTGGTCAATACCCCTGCGGCGTTGGGTGGAATCGGTGCGACCACCGGATTGTTCCCTGCGTTGACGCTGGGCTGCGGTGCTGTGGGCGGAAGTTCATCCAGCAACAACATCGGGCCTCTGGATCTGATCAACATCCGCCGCGTTGCATGGGGGCATAAGGACGTGCAAACGGCGCATACTACCCGGGAGACAAAACCGGCAGCGGAGAATTCCCTGCTGGAAGCACTAACGGAAAAACTGCTGCAAAGAATACTGGAAAAGGAGAATGTTAAATGATCAATACAAATGCACTGGGAATGGTGGAGACTAAAGGTCTGGTAGGCGCCATTGAGGCTGCTGACGCCATGGTGAAGTCTGCCAATGTCAATCTGGTGGGCAAAGAGCAGGTGGGCGGCGGACTGGTGACAGTCATGGTGCGCGGCGATGTGGGCGCAGTGAAGGCTGCCACCGATGCGGGCGCAGCCGCGGCGGAAAAGGTCGGCGAGCTGATTGCCGTCCATGTAATTCCCAGACCTCATACGGAGGTGGATGCTATTCTGCCTAAGGGCCGTACGGCGCAGCAGGCGGAAGGTAACACCTGATGGGTGTGCTGACGGCGCATTCCGTTCAGAAATTCATCGTGCAGCAGAACGGCAGACGGGTGCTGTTTGTGGGCACAGAGGATAAAGTGACCCCTGCCGCCCTGGATTGGCTGCGGGCAGAAGGTGTGGAGATCCGCCCGAAGCCTTCGGAGAAGCCGGAGCAGATGACCCATCTGCGAGGCGGTGAGCTGGTACCCAAAACCCATCCGGTGATCACCTTCCGTGGGATGCTGGATCAGCTGCAGGCGGAAATTCTTTGGACAGGAAGCAGAATGCAGGGGCAGCTGCGGGCAGATCTGAACGAGATTTTGACGGTCGCAAGGCAGATCATGCGCTGTCAGGTTCTGGAAGAACCGTGGGAGGAACGTCCCATCTGCGGTATGACGGCGGCAGAATTGCGGCAGAGAAGCCATGAGCCGGAAAAATACTACGGACAGGGCCATTTTATGCCGGATTTCGCAGATAAACCGGAAATTCTGGAACTGAATCGTCTGCGGACTTTGGTGCGGAAAACAGAACTGGCAGGCTGCAGAGCTATGCCGGAGCGGGAAGATCTGCTGCGGGTACTAAATCGGCTTAGCAGTCTGCTGTGGATCATGATGATCCGGGAGAAAAGGGGGACATCCGGTGGAACGGAACATTGAGCAACTGACCGAACTGCTGCAGCGGCGGCTGTTTGTGGAACTGGAAGCATCGGGCCGCCATGTGCATGTGACGGAAGAGCAGGCCATGACACTGTTTGGACACGGCCTGACAGAACAAAGACCCCTCTCTCAGCCGGGACAGTATCTGGCGAAGGAACGAGTCTGCCTGCAGGGGCCGAAAGGAAAGCTGGATCATGTGGCAGTTCTCGGGCCCTGCCGGAAATCGGGACAGGTGGAGCTTTCTATCACAGATGCACTGGCGCTGGGAATTCAGGCGCCGGTACGGCTCTCCGGTGATACAGAGGGCTCTGCGGCGGTGATCATCACGGGCGAGCGGGGTACCGTCAGCCTGCGGGAAGGTACGGTCATTGCCAAGCGCCATATTCATATGACGCCGGAGGATGCGGCGCTGCAAAAGGTTAGAGACGGTGATGTGGTCAGGCTGAAAACCCTGACGACAAGACCTGTGGTGTTTGAGGATGTTGCCGTGCGGGTCAGCCCATCATTTCGGACCTATGCCCATCTGGATTACGATGAGGCAAATGCCTGTGGATTCCATAAGGGAGATCTGGGGATGATCGTGCATTGAATCTGGATGCATTAACAGAAGCGGTCTGGCAGCGGATGGAACAGGGAAAAAAACGGGCGCTTCTCATAGGAGAAGCGCCGGAAGATTTCCGTAATTATATTTATGTAAATGAAAAACCGTATGATGCAATTATGTTAGGCGTACTGCCGCCGGGAGAGCTGCTGCATATGCCGAACGATCCGGTGTGCAGGGCGCTGCTGGATGGGATACCGGTATTTCTCTGGCACAGGCAGCTGCACCATACGGGAAGCGGTGCCAGAACACTCCGAAGAGAGCTGCGGGCGGCAGAGCGTCGCCTGACAGAGCTGGGGGTACAGGTATTGGGAACCGGAAAGCAGCTGATCACGGCAGAAATTGCCAGACAGCTGGTAAAAACCGGCTGCAGATTACCGGAGAACTGCAGGATGACGCCGCTGGCTAAGGAGATCATGGAGGGAAAAAGCCAATGATTTTGGGTACGGTGACAGGGAGCCTATGGGCCACCAAGAAATGTGAAACGCTGCGGGGGCAGATTTTTCTGGTGGTTCGCTTTCAGGATCATGAGGCTGTGGCAGCCGATCTGGTGGGAGCCGGTATCGGTGACAGAGTGCTGGTCACCACCGGATCCTCTGCGCGGGCAGGAAATCCCGAGCTGCCCTGCGACGCGGCCATTGTGGCCATTCTCGATGGAAATGGGTAACAACTATGAGTGAATTTGTGATCTATCTGATGGCGGTTTTTATGGTCATCGGTGCGCTGGACCGGATATTCGGAAATCATCTGGGTCTGGGCGAACAATTTGAAAACGGCATCCAGACCTTTGGTGCCTTAGCGCTGTCCATGCTGGGTATCATTTCTCTGGCGCCGGTGCTTGCCAATTTGCTGCGGCCTGTGGTGGTTCCGGTGTTTCGGCTGCTGGGTGCGGATCCCGGTATGTTTCCTGGGTCTATTCTGGCCTGTGATATGGGCGGTGCGGCCCTGTCTATGGAGCTGGCAGAGAGCAGAGAGGCCGGCCTGTTTGGCGGCACCATTATCGGCGCCATGCTGGGTGCTACGATCGTTTTCACCATACCGGTTTCGCTGGGCATTATCCGGCAGGAGGATCGGCGGCATCTGGCCAAGGGCATTCTGGCGGGTATCATTACCATTCCGGTGGGCGCTCTGGCTGGCGGGTTGATTGCAGGGTTTTCCATTGGAATGATTCTGCGAAATCTTTTGCCGGTGGTCATTTTTGCGGCGCTGATTGCCCTCGGTCTCTGGAAGGCAGAACGGGCCATGATCAAAGGATTTACTGTGTTCGGATGGCTGGTGACGGCACTGATTACCGTGGGACTTGCCGCGGGAATCATTGAAGCGCTGACAGGGTTTGTCATCATTCCGGGTATGGCGCCGCTGTCTGAGGGATATGCGACTATCGGCAGTATCGCGATCGTACTGGCAGGTGCGTTTCCGCTGGTCTATGTAGTTACCAAAGTGTTCCGGAAGCCGCTGATGAAGCTGGGCGCTGCGCTGGGCATGAACGATGTTGCCGCAGCGGGAATGGTGGCAACGCTGGCAAACTCCATTCCCATGTTCGGTATGCTGAAGGATATGGATGGACGTGGAAAGGTCATCAATGTGGCCTTTGCGGTGTCTGCGGCCTTTGTGTTTGGTGATCATCTGGGCTTTACGGCGGGTTTTGCGCCGGAAATGCTGGTGCCGGTCATCGTTGCAAAACTTCTTTCCGGTGCTGCTGCGGTGGCGCTGGCGCTGCTGCTGACCAGAAAAAAAGAGGCATAGAAAAACGCCTGTTCGACTGAACAGGCGTTTTGTAATGATCAGATATCGTAGCACTCTTCGTAGACTTCGTCCAGATTCCAGCGGTTCTTGGGGGAGGGTTCCCGGCGAATCCACTTACCGTTGGTGAAGTCAGGGAACGCCACCGGTGCGGAGCCCAGCGCGATGGACTGTTCGGACAGGCAGGTGACAGCCATCCATGCGGCAACGTCATAGACGTCAATGGGTGTGTTTTCCTTGTTGCGGACAGCATCGAGGAAAGCGCGGATGGCCAGAGAGTCCAGACCACCATGACCGCCGACCAACTTATCCTTGTCCATCTTCCACAGGGGATGATCATATTCCTCGTAGTAATGCTCAATATTGTCCCAGTAGTGGACATCGTAGGGATTGCCGGCGGGGTCAATCTTGGTTTCGTCCTTGGACATACCTTCGATATAGATACTATTTGCGTTCTCCAACCAGATGCCCTTGGTGCCCTGCACGCGGCCGTCACGGGAGTAGGGACGGGGGAGAGAAACAGAGTGAGTCAGGGTGATATTCTCGCCGTTGGCGCACTTGATCACGGTGGTGATCACATCGCCCTGATGGAAGGGAACTTCGGGATAGGTTTCCACACCCTCCTCAGTCAGCTTGCGGCGCCATGCGGGGATGGAGACGGACTTGGTGGCAGAGGAAGTCAGGGACACGAAACGGTTGCCGCGGTTGATTCGCAGAATCTTGGCGATGGGGCCAAGCTCATGGGTGGGATACAGCTCGCCATTGCGGAAGCGGTTGTGGAAGGCGCGCTCTTCGCCGGAGTATTCCATGCGGCAAAGGACGTTGCGCAGATTGTGCTCATAGCCGCCTTCGCAGTACACCAGTTCCCCGAACAGACCCTTGCGGACAAGGTTCATGACCAGCAGCTCATTTCTGGCATAACAGCAGTTTTCCAGCATCATAATAGGAGTTTTGGTGCGCTCATAAGCATGAATCAGCTGCCACAGCTCATCAATGGAGGCTGCGCCGCCCACTTCGATGGCAGCATATTTACCTTTTTCCATGCAGTCTGCAGCGATCTGCAAATGGGAGTTCCATGAGGTGGGAATGAACACGGCTTCCAGCTCGTACATTTCCAGCATTTCGTGATAGTTGGTAAAGGTCTTGGGAGCCGGCTTGCCATAGGATTCGAAAATATCCAGAATCTTTTTGATCGGCTTTTCATACAGATCGCACACGGCAACGATTTCCACATCATCCATGCGCAGGAAAGCAGCCAGCAAAACTTCTGCCCGAGGACCGAGACCGATGATACCAGCTTTGACAATGTTAGCCATAATATTCATCCTTTGCGTGTTATTCGGCAAGCGCACACAGGTGCCGGATTTCTGTCAGTACAGCATTTTTCAGGTTTGTACGGTATTTTGAAAAAACTTTATGCCTGCTGCAGCAGTCCCATGGCTTTTCGGGCAACAATAATTTCTTCATTGGTGTCCACCACATAGATCCGGACGGGGCTGCCGTCCACGGAGAGATCGTCTCCGCCCTTGGCATTGGCGTTCTTGTCAGGATCCAGCTGCACGCCGAGGCATTCCAGTCCTTCCAGAGCCAGCGACCGGACACTGGCACTGTTTCGTCCGATGCCGCCGCCGAATACGATGGCATCCAGCCCGCCCAGCGCGGCGGTATACGCGCCGATGTACTTCTTCATGCCGTAAGCATAGGCCTTGACGGCGTTTTTGCAGTCCTCGTTGCCCTGATCGGCAGCCTCTTGAATATCCCGCAGGTCATTGGAAACACCGCCGGAGAGACCGTAGAGACCACTCTTGGTCTGCAGCATGGTTTTGACCTCTTCCAGTGTCATGCCGCAGTCCTCTACCAGATAGAAGATCACATAGGGGTCCATATCACCGATTCGATTATTCTGCAGCACGCCGCACTGGAGGCTCAGACCCATGGTGGTATCAATGGAAATGCCGTTTTTCACAGCGCAGAGACTGCCGCTGCCGCCCAGATGGCAGCAGACCAGTTTCAGATCGTCCCGCTTCATTTCTTTGGCAGTCCATGTGGAGAGGTATTCCAACGATGCACCGTGGAAGCCATAGCGGCGGATAGCATGTTTTCTGCTCAGCTCCACAGGGATGGGGTAGAGATAGGCCTCCGGCGGCATCTGTGCATGGAAGGCGGTCTCAAAGGAGCCGATCATGGGCGTACCGGGCATCAGCGCCTGGAACTGCCGGATGGCCGCAATATAGGGGGGATTGTGAGCGGGAGCCACGGAGTTGAAATCGGCCATGGCCTGCAGCACATCCTCGGTGAGATGCTGCACGCCGGTGACGCCCTTGGCGTGGACGACCTTGAAGCCCACACAGGCGATCTCTTCCAGAGAGGAGATGCAGCCGGACAGCAGGTGCTCCAGCATCTGGCAGATGGCCTCCCGATGGGTAGGGAACACGGCCTCTTCCCGCATACTGTCGCCGGTCAGATTGTTTTTGTGATAGAATAGGCTTTTTGCTGCGCCCACACGCTCGGCGCCGCCTGCCGCCAGAACCTGCTCGCGGCGATCCATGGCAAAGAGCTGATATTTCAGAGAGGTGCTGCCTACGTTGCAGATCAGAATATTCATAGGAATCTCCTTTGTTTTTTCTTTTATTCTAGCAGAAGTTGTCTGACAGGGAAAGGGAAAAATACCGAAGCCATTGTTTTTTCTTTCAGAAGCGGCTATAATGAAGCTATTAAACAGACAGGAGAACGGTATGGATCGGAAATACGCAATCGTCGATATGGACGGAACGATGGTCAGTTCCATGCATTACTGGGATCAGCTGGGGGAGGAGTACTTTCGCAGCCGCGGCATCACAGAAGATCTCACGGAAGTTCTGGAGCTGGCAAGACCCATGACCATTCCGGAGACGGCGGAGTTGTTTGTTCGCTATTTTAACCTTCCGGACGATGCGGAGAAAATTTGTGCTGACCTCTGCGCCATGATGGAAAGCCATTACCGCAATGATATCCCGGCAAAACCCGGTGTGGCGGCTTATCTGCAGATGCTGCGGGAACAGGGGGTAATGCTGTGTGTGGTTTCATCCACCACCGAGCATCTGGTGCGGATCTGCCTGCAGCGGCTGGGCTTTGACAAATATTTTGAGTTTATTCTGTCCTGTGAGAGTGTCGGTTCGGGAAAACACCGTCCGGATGCCTATTATGTGGCGGCAGAAAGACTGGGTGCTGCTCCGGAAGAGATTGCGGTATATGAGGATGCGCTCTATGCCGTGCAAACGGCGGTGAATGCGGGTTTCTATGTGGTGGGGGTCTATGATGAACCCTCCAAAGCCATGTGGCCGGAGATCTGCAGTATTGCCCATGAGACGGTCTCGTTTGAATAAAAAGGCGACGGGAGCCCCCGTCGCTTTTGCTGTTTCTTTATGCCACGCGTCTGGCGCCCACATAACGGGGAGCATAGTACTCATGATCCAGACTGGTGATCTTGACGCCGCCGCTGGCGGCATGGATAAACTGATTGTTGCCGATGTAGATGCCCACATGGGAGGCTGCGGCGTTGGTATCGTATGTATTCTTGAAGAACACCAGATCGCCGGTCTGCAGCTCGGTCACCTTGGTGCCGTTCTTCAGCTGCTGGGCAGCGGTGCGGTTCAACTCGATACCAAGCTGCTCGTACACATACTGGGTATAGCCGGAGCAGTCAAAGCCCTTGGGGGTGGTGCCGCCCCAGACATAGGGAACACCCAGATAATCATAGGCCAAATTGACAGCCTGATCACCTACGGTGACGACCACGGGAGCCTTGCCCACAGTGGCCTGCGAGTTGGTCTTGGGGGCTTCGGTCAGTGCCATGAGATCGGAACGGATGTAGCCGGTCTGGCCTTCAAATTCCACCTTGTACCAGCCGCAGTTGAAGCCGATGATGTAAGCGGTATCGCCCCGTCTCAGGGTATCCAGCTTTTTGCTGGAAGGATCGGGCTTTTCCCGCATATTGACAGCGGAATCTTCAATGATACCGTAGCCCAGCTCGATATTTTCCTTTTCCTTGACGGAAACATAGTCTGAGTGGACATAGCCGATGAGCAGATTGTAGTCCACCAGATACCAGTCGTCCACCTTGCGGATGATGACCACCTGATCACCATAGGCAGCGGTAGCCAGAATTTCCGCATCGGTATTGGGCTTGGCCCGCAGACGCAGGCCGTTGCTTTCCACAAGACCGATACCGGTTTTCAGTTCAATGGCAGATGCGCCCATAGTGAACATGGACACAAACAGACAAACGATGATAGCGACTGCAAGCAGTCGGATCGCATAGCGCTTCATGATGTACCTCCGTGTATTCCCTTGCGGCTTCCTTATTTGGAAGCCAGTGCGCGTTCCAGCCACACACAGCCAACATCCAACGCCGTGTAGAAGCCGTCTTTCTCGCTTTTCTTGACCACGCGATCCTTGGCGCGCACGCTGGGATCGGTGAGCTGAAGCTGAACGGAAACCTTGGTTGCAAGGTCCAGATCGTGCTCCTTCCTGGTTTCCAGAACCTGAAGCATCACGATGTATTTATCGGCCATGGAGCCGTAATAGATCATATTATCTTTTCTCATCAAGGGACGGCCCTTGTAAGTGAGCATTTCATTTTGATCAGCCATGGGAACCTCCAATGAAAGTGTAACCGAATTGTAACACATTGTTTTTTATTTGTCAACTAAAGATTGACATAATTCGATTATCCGTATCAAAGTGTAACAAATGGTCCGGGGAAACACGAAATTTTGGATGTTGAAAGGGAATACACGGGTACAGCATGGAGCAAATAAGAGATGAACAGGCGGCCATCAGGCCGCCTGATCATCGGATGCGTTAGTCAAACAAGTAGTGCCGCACAAGCTCCTGCAGCAGTTCGTCACGATCCAGCTTGCAGATCAGGCTGCGGGCGTTGTTGTAGTTGGTGATATAGGTCGGATCCTCAGAAAGCAGATAGCCGACGATCTGGTTGATGGGATTATAGCCCTTTTCGCTGAGAGAACGATAAACAGCGGACAGGATGGCTTTCATTTCTTCGGTTCCGTCATCGGGAACCATAAACTTGATGGTATTGTGATCCATTCGGCGTACCTCCTTTTTTGATTTGGGAAACGAATTGGATACTATATCCAGTATCTTACCTTATTTTAACCACATTGTCAATGGTTCAGCCCGTAATGAATTCTGCCATGGGCAGAGTTTCGATCCACGCACAGAACTCCCGCCATTCCGGCAGACGGTGGGTACGGCGCTGAGCGTAGATGGTTTTCAGCTGGCGATAGTTGGTGGTCATACCGGCGGTCAGCCGGAAGCCGCAGGGGTTGGACATGAGCAGCCGCAGATAGTCTTCCGGATCCTTAGTCTCGTTATACTTTGCAGCCAGTTCTTTGACGATGGCAATAATCCGCGAATCGGTATGTTCGTCATACTGCTTGTCCAGATCGAACTGGGCAATGCGGTGCATGGTGGACTGGCTGGAAACAAAGTCGAGGAAATGATACCGCTCCGCCTCTGTCCAGGCCTTGACGGTGTAGGTCAGGTCAAACTGCACCAGAACGCCGTTGAGCCAGTTGTCATGGCCGGTACCTTTTTCGCACTGCGCCAGCGCCAGAACGCCCTTGGTGACTTCGGAATTCAGCTTGGAAATATCCACGGACATGGGATACTTTGCACGGATAATACTCTCGTCAAGACCATAGACCTTGGTATTGGTCACACAGCCAAAATCCGGAACGGAATATTCACTCATAAATTTACCTCCCAAATAAAGGAACTATGGTAACAGTGTACCATAGTTCCTGTTTGATTGCAAATATAGATTAGCGGATCACGGCGCCCAGATCGGCTTCCAGCTTTGCCAGAACCTTGTTGGTCACGCCGACGGAGTCTTCGTCGGTCAGGGTGCGGTCATCGGCACGCAGTTCCAGAGAGAATGCCATGGACTTCTTACCCTCGGGGATGCCCTTGCCGCGATAGATATCGAACAAAGTCACCTTTCGCAGCAGCTTGCCGCCGGCAGCGGTGATGCAGTCTTCCAGCTGTGCCACCGTGGTGGCTTCGTCACAGACCAGTGCCAGATCACGGGTGACGGAGGGATACTTGGGCAGGGGGGTGTAGGTGGCTTCGGGCAGTGTCTGCTCGAACAGGGCGGAGAAATTCAGCTCTGCGCAGTAGACTTCCGTGTCGATGTCATAATTCTGGCAGACCAGCGGATGCACCTGACCCATGAAGCCAACGTCAACGCCGTCCACGGTGACCTTGGCGCAGCGGCCGGGGTGGTAGGAGGGGTTATCGGAAACAGCGGTGTAGGAGGCTTTCTTGATTCGAAGGCCGGAGAGAATGGCTTCCAGCTCACCCTTCAGAGAGAAGAAGGATTCGCCTGCACCATAGGTGCCCAGCAGCAGCATCTTGGGTTCCTCAGGCAGAACCTCGCCGTCCTTGGGCAGATAGATCTTGGCAAGCTCATAGAGCTTGGCGGACTTGTTATGGTAAGCGCTGTTGCGGCTCAGAATTTCCATCATGGAGGGTAGGGCGATGGTGCGCATGATGGAGGTATCTTCGCCCAGCGGGTTCTGAATCCGCAGAG
>JAZSCX010000108.1:0-2089 GCA_045530865.1 Candidatus Avilachnospira sp. | reverse complement strand
AAAGGAGGTGCGTAATCTAACCTGGGTGTTTACATCAATCCCATACACCATATGACAACCAGTGCCGTCAATGTGACCAGAGTGTCAATTGTGACGCCGTAGAACATAGGCTTCAGTCCGGCTTTCTTGAAATCAGTAATGCTGGTGCTCAGGCCGATGGCAGCCAGTGCGGTGACCATCAGGAATTTGCTGGCGGTTTTCATGACGCCGGACACAGCGGCAGGAATGAAACCGATGCTGTTTGCGATAGCGAGCAGCAGAAATCCGCCAATGAACCATGGAATGATTTTCATCATGTTCACTTTCTTGCCATCCCCGGTGGCTTGCATTTCTTTCTTTTTCATGCGAACACCGATCCAGGCAAATACCAGCACAGTGGGAATGATGGCAATGGTTCGGGTCAGCTTGACCATGGTGGCGAAATCGCCGGCAGCTTCGGAAAACGCATAGCCGGAAGCCACCACACTGGCGGTGTCGTTCACGGAAGTACCTGCCCAAATGCCGTAGGCAATGTCGGACATACCCAATGCCTTGCCCATCAGGGGATACAGCGCGATCATCACCATATCGAAAAGGAAGGTGGAGGACATGGCAAAGGCAATGTCTTTGTCATCAGCGTCAATGACCGGTGCAATGGCTGCTACGGCAGACCCACCACAGATGCCGGTACCGGCAGAGATCAGGTTGCTCAGCTTCCAGTTGAGGCCAAACAGCTTGCGGATGAAATAGCCGCCGCCAAAGCACATGGCAAAGGTGAAGATCATCACAAAGAATGTCATCTTACCAACGGACAGAATGGTGCTGACGGACAGAGATGCGCCCAGAAGGATGATGGCTGCCTTCAGCACTTTTTTGGAGGTAAACTTCAGCGCCGGCTTGATCCAGGTCGGATGGAAAAAGCTGTTGATAATCGTACCCATAAACAAGGCGATGATGGATGCGCCCAGAAGTTCTCCGGGAATCAGTTTTTCTAAAAGCACGGACAGTCCAGCTACTGCAAAGCAGATGGCAACGCCCAGCAGAAACAGTAGATGTTCTTTTGTTTTCAGATTCATAATGGTACTCCTTTGAAGTTTTTCTTTATCTTACCATGGAACTGTGATAAAATGAAGTTATTATACGGAATGTGTCAATTCCATAAATTTATCGGAGGGGCGATATGGATCCGAAACTGCATACATTTCTGACACTCTGCCAAACGATGAATTACCGACTGGCGGCGGAGCGCCTTCACCTTTCTCAGCCAGCGGTAACCAAGCAAATCCAAGCTTTGGAGCAATCGCTGCAGACGAAACTCTTTACTTACGATGGCCATACCCTGCATAAAACCGAAAAATGCCTGCTACTGGAGAGGTACGCAATCTCTCATCAATACCAATTTGAGGAACTACAGCTGGCTATTGCAGATAAGAAGCGCTTGAAGTTACGGATCGGTGCAACCAAGACCATCGGCGACTATGTGCTGATCGATGCAATCAAAGACTATCTCCGTGATCCCAGTCACGAGATTTCCCTTGTGGTGGATAACACCACGCATCTGCTGCAAATGTTGGACGAGAATCAACTGGACTTTGCGGTTATTGAAGGTACTTTCAGTAAAACCAAATACGATTCCTATTTGCTGCGGATGGAACCCTTTGTGGGGATCTGCGCAAAGAGCAGCCCCTTATGCGGAAAACAGGTTGCAATTGAGGACTCGCTGAGCCAGACAATTATTGTCCGAGAAGAGGGCTCCGGTACGCGCCGCATCTTTGAAGAGCGTCTGAATGCATCCGGATATGAACTGAGTGACTTTTACAGAGAAGTATCCATCAGCAGCTTTGTCTCCATCAAGGCCTTGGTTGCCAGCGGAATCGGTATCAGCTTTATGTACCAGTCCGTTGTTACCAATGAAAGTGACATCGGTACATTTACCCTGGACGGAATCACAGAACCTCATGCATTCCATGTGGTCTATACACGCAACACGAACGCACGGAACTACGCAGAACAGTTTCTTGGGAAACACACAGAGTGTGCCCTAAAACTGCAGAAAGAGTCAAAAGGGGAATAGCGTAATGCAGGGTATCTATTTATACCCCTCAAGCCA
>JAZSCX010000032.1:0-5552 GCA_045530865.1 Candidatus Avilachnospira sp. | reverse complement strand
TAAGGAGGTTTATCAACATGAGCGTACTTACCGATCTCATCTACGGCGGCTCCAATGCCGTGGCAGGCCTCACCGAAGGCGCAGTCAACGATGCCATTGCCAAATATGGCGCAGAGAAGGAAATTGCCTTCCCCGATACGGCGTATTTCTTCCCCACCATCTATGCCGCTACCGGCGTCAAGGTCAAGACACTGGGCGATCTGCCTGCCTGCGTGGGCGTGCTCAAGAGCCTGATCACCAATCAGGAGGATCTGGGTCAGGCGCTCAATGCCGGTCTGGCCACCGCTGTGGGCGCGGAAATTCTGGAAGGCCTGAAGTATGCCGAAGGCGGCGATCCCTATGCAGAAGACAGCGGCATCGGCTTTGTGCCCGATCCCACCATCCGTTCTCTGGGCGTGCCGCTGGTCACCGGTGATATTCCCGGCGTTGCCGTTGTACTGGGCAAGGCGGAGAATGCAACCGATGTGGCAGCTGTGGTCAAGGACTATCAGTCCAAGGGCATCATGACTTTCCTGGTGGGCGATGTCATTGAACAGTGCGCCGAAAGCGGCGTGAAAATGGGTCTGGAGTTCCGTATCGTGCCTCTGGGCCATGATGTGACCTCCGTCATCCATGTTGTTACCGTTGCCGTCCGTGCGGCGCTGATCTTCGGCAATGTGCAGCCCGGCGATCTGGGCGGCCTGCTGGAGTATACCAAGAACCGCGTGCCCGCTTTCGTCAACACCTTCGGCGCCATTGACGCCGTGGTGGTCTCTGCCGGTGCAGGCGCCATCGCACTGGGCTTCCCCGTGGTGGTGGATGTCGATCTGGGCGAAAATCAGGTTCCCGGCGCACTGGAATCCGTCTGCGACCATGCAGAGACCGTGAAGAAGTCTCTGGAGCTGCGAAATATCAAGATCAAATCCAAGGAACTGCCCATCCCTGTGGCCTTTGCCGCCGCGTTCGAGGGCGAAATCATCCGCAAAGCCGATATGAAGGCCGAATTCTGGTCCGGTAAGAATCCCACCGCCGAGCTGGTGCTGATGAAGGATCTGGAAGAGGTGGAGGATCACAAGATCTCCATCGTCGGCGGCGATCTGGACTGCGGCGAAAAGGACTTTGCCCTTGCCACCTATGTGGAAGTGGCAGGCAAGAAGATGCAGGCCGACTTCGAATCCGTCATCGAGCGGAAGATCCACGCCTGGTTCAACTATATGGAAGGCGTCATGCACACCGGTCAGCGCAACCAGATCCGCATCCGTGTTTCCAATGCGGCCTATGAAGCAGGCCTGCGGCTGAAGGACTTCGCGGAAGTGCTGTACCACATGATCATGGACGAATTCGACGCCGTTGTGGATAAGTGCCAGATCACCCTGATCACCGACAAGGCCGAAGTCCAGAAGTTCCTCGACGAGGTGGCAATGCCCCGCTATGCTGCCCGTGATGACCGTCTGGCATCCATGACCGACGAGGCGGTGGACCGCTTCTACACCTGCATCCTGTGCCAGAGCTTTGCTCCCGCTCACTGCTGCGTGGTCACCCCCGAGCGTCTGGGCCTGTGCGGCGCTGTTTCCTGGCTGGACGCCAAGGCCACCAACGAGCTGAACCCCAACGGCCCCTGCCAGCCTATCATGAAGGAAGGCTGCATCGACGAGCGCACCGGCCGGTATGAAACTGTGGACAAGATGATCGGCGAAGCCACCCACGGCGCCGTGGAGACCGTCACCCTGTACTCCATTCTGGAGGATCCCATGACCTCCTGCGGCTGCTTCGAGTGCATCTGCGGCATCGAGCCCGCTTCCAACGGCTTCATCGTGGTCAACCGCGAGTACAAGGGCATGACCCCCGCCGGCATGACCTTCGGCGAGCTGGCCTCCTGCACCGGCGGCGGCGTGCAGACCCCCGGCTACATGGGTCACGGCCGTCACTTCATCTCCTCCAAGAAGTTCATCTATGCCGAAGGCGGCATTGAGCGCATCGTCTGGATGCCCAAGGAACTGAAGGATGATGTGGGCGCCCGCGTCAACGCCACGGCCAAGGAGCTCTACGGCATCGACAACTTCATGGACATGGTGGCCGACGAGACCATCTGCACCGAAGTGGACGACCTGATGAACTTCCTGACGGAAAAGAACCATCCCGTGCTGGCCATGGAGCCTCTGATGTAAGATACCAACGGTGGGGCGGGCAACCGCCCCACCAAAACAAACTGTGCCATGGACAATGGACATTAAAAAAGTGCCTGTTGTCGATTGCACAGTTCAGAACAGAAAGGAAATATAACATGTTTCAGGTGACATTTACCTTTGAAAACCGCGATCCGGTCGTCGTCACGGCTGCGCCGGATTCCAATCTGCTGCAGGTGGCCCGGGAGGCCAATGTGGCCATCGATGCGCCCTGCTCCGGCAACGGTTCCTGCGGCAAGTGCAAGGTCAGGCTGGTGGAAGGCCAGCTGTTCTCGCCCCAGACCGGACATATCTCCGATGAGGAGTACGCCGACGGCTGGCGGCTCAGCTGCGGCAGCAAGATCCTCTCTGATGTGACGGTGCTGGTGCCGGATATTGCATCCGCCTATCAGAGCCGTATGAAGACCGCAGACCTTTCCTCCGGTGAGGAAGTGGCCGTGTTCGAGAAGATCGAAGCCGACATCCGGGAGGCTGGCATCGAGTTTATCAACGATTTTATCGCGCTGGATGTGGCCATGGAAGCACCCACGCTAGACGACACCATGCCCGACAACGAACGGCTGATCTGGGCCATTCAGGCAGCCATGGAAGTGGAAAAGGTGGAACTGCCTTACTTTGTCATGCGGAGGCTGGCAAGGGTGCTGCGGGAGTCCGGTTTCTCCGTCAAAGTTGTCGGCGAGCATCTGGACAATGTGCTGAAGGTCTATGACGTCCGTCCCGGCGATGACGAAACCCCGATGGTGGGAATGGCCGTGGATATCGGCACCACCACTGTGGCAGGCGTGCTGGTGGATCTGAAAACCGGCAGGCTGCTGGCAAAGGCCTCCACCGGCAACGGTCAGATTCGCTACGGCGCCGACGTTATCAACCGCATTGTGGAGCAGGCCAAGGACGGCGGCGTGAAGCGTCTGCAGGATGCCATCATCAAGGACACCCTGCGGCCTCTGCTGGCAAGCCTGTGTGCAGGCGCCGGAATCAAGGCTACCCAGGTGCTCCGGGTCTGCGTCGCTTCCAACACCACCATGAACCATCTGCTGCTGGGCATGGACGGTCAGCCCGTCCGGATGGAGCCCTATATTCCCAGCTTCTTCTACATCCATGATCTGAAGGCCGCCGATATCGGCCTGAACGTCAATCCCTCTGCCGCACTGCGGATCGCACCCAACATCGGCTCCTATGTGGGCGGCGATATCACTGCCGGTACCCTGGCGACCCTGCTGTGGAACAAGGAGGAATTCAGCCTCTTTGTCGACCTTGGCACCAACGGCGAGATCGTGTTCGGCAATCAGGACTTTATGATGTCCTGCGCCTGCTCTGCCGGCCCTGCCTTTGAGGGCGGCGACATCAGCTGCGGTATGCGTGCCACCGATGGCGCCATCGAAGCCGTCACACTGGATGTGGATACCATGGAACCCACCTATACCATCGTGGGCGATGCAGGGCAGAAGCCTGTGGGCCTGTGCGGTTCCGGTATCATCGATATGATCTCCGAGCTGTTCCGCTGCGGTATCATCAATGCCAAGGGCCTGTTTGTCCGTGAGGGCAGCCGCATTGCCCGGGATCAGCACGGCATGGGTCGGTATATTCTGGCAACACCTGCCGAATCCGCCACCGGCCGTGAGATCTCTCTGACGGAAGTGGATATCGACAGCTTTGTTCGTGCCAAGGGCGCCATCTACTCCGCCATCGATACCCTGCTGTCCTCCATGGATATGGATGCCTCCGTTCTGGAGCATGTGTATGTGGCCGGCGGCATCGGCAGCGGCATCAACATGAAAAATGCCATCAATATCGGCATGTTCCCCGCCGTGGAGCTGGAAAAGTACGAATATGTGGGCAACTCCTCTCTGGCGGGCGCCTATGCCATGGTGCTGTCCGATCCCGCCAATGCCAAGGTGGAGGAGCTGGCGCAGAACATGACCTATGTGGAGCTCAGCACCCATCCCGGCTATATGGATAATTTCGTGGCTGCCTGCTTCCTGCCCCACACGGACAGCTGGCGCTTCCCGGAGAGTGTTCCGGAGAGATAAAAACGAAATGATACCCGAAGGGGCGACCATTGGTCGCCCGCCTAGGCTTCCCCATTGGGGAAGCTGCCGCCAAAGGCGGCTGATGGGGGGTGCGAAGCACAATGCAGCTGCCCTTCGGGCGACCAATGGTCGCCCCTACTGTGGTTGGCGAAACATCCCCTGAACCAACAAAAGGAGCAACCAGTATGCAAGTAGAAAACCATAAGGAAGGCGTGCCCTTCGAATATTATGTAAACTTATTTAAGGATCTGGATCCTGTGGAAGCCCAAAGCCGCACCGGCGCCGCCTTTGACGGCAGCGCATTTACGGTTCGTCTTGTTAATACCCAATACCGGATCACATGGCCCGAGTACAGCATCACCGCCGACCGGGAGGACGCCTTCGCCCTGAAGAGCCTGCCGGGGCAGACCTTCCTGCTGCGCTGGCTGCTGGAGGGCAAAAATCTGCCTGCCCGGGGCGAGTTCAAAACCTTCCGGGAGATGCCGTGGGGCGAGCTGTACATCCAGCCCTTCACCGGCCGCTGCCTGACCCGCGCTGCCTTTACCTTCGGCACCCGGGTGGCAAAATTTGCCGCCGCCATGGAAAAGCTGGGGGCACAGAAGCTGAAATACGGCGATGCGGGTTATGAGCTGGAGCTGCTGCCCGGCTATGCCATGCGGCTGATCGTGTGGGAGGGAGATGACGAGTTCCCGCCCAACAGCCAGATTCTCTATTCCGATAATTTTGCGGACGGTTTTTCCGCGGAAGACCGGGTGGTTGCCGGCGATATTCTGATTTCTGTGGTAAAAGCAAATATGTGATGCAAAGCCTCGAACCGGGGGAAAAGTCCGTTGACTTCTGTCATGGATTGACGTACAATAGAACCGTCAGATATTAGGTAGAAAGCCCTATTTTACCATAAGGAGATAAGAAATATGGATATGACGAAGGAATCCTGCCGGACATTTGTAGAGGTTCTGGCATCCAATGCTCCTGCTCCCGGCGGCGGCGGCGCAGCCGCACTGGTGGGCGCCATCGGTACCGCTCTGGGCAACATGGTCGGTTCCCTGACCGTGGGCAAGAAGAAGTATGCCGATGTGGAAGAAGAGATCATTGCCCTGAAGGCCAAGTGTGATGCCCTGCAGACCGAGCTGCTCGATCAGGTCGAGGCCGACGAGATCAACTTCGTGCCTCTGGCAAAGGCCTACGGCATTCCCAAGGACGATCCCAACCGGGATACCATCATGGAAGAGGCTACCATGGTGGCCTGCAGCACTCCCGTCAAGATCATGGAGCTGTGCTGTGAAGCCATGGAAGCTATCGCTGTGTTTGCCGCAAAGGGCAGCCGTCTGGCTGTTTCCGATGCCGGCTGCGGCGC
>JAZSCX010000121.1:0-17379 GCA_045530865.1 Candidatus Avilachnospira sp. | reverse complement strand
AATAACAACAAACACCCGGAGGCGTTTATGACCTTTCTGAATAAATTGCAGCAAGCATTTCCCGACCTGCAGCTCCATGAGGCGGAGCCTATGGCGAACCACACTTCCTTCCGAATCGGCGGGCCTGCGCCCATGGTATTTCCTGGCTCGGAAGAAGAACTGATAAATGTATATCGCTTTTGTTTGCGGGAAGGCGTGCAGCCCTTTGTGCTGGGTGCCGGTACCAATGTTCTTGCACCGGATGCCGGCCTGAATCGGCTTGTCATCTGCACCAGACAGCTGACCGCTTTGCGGGACTGCGGAAACGGTATGATAGAAGCACAGTGCGGCGTACTGCTTGCAAAGCTGGCATCGTTTGCCAGAGATCTCAGTCTGTCCGGTCTGGAATTTGCCCATGGAATCCCCGGTTCCGTCGGCGGCGGTATTTATATGAATGCCGGTGCCTACGGCGGTGAACTCTCTCAGGTGGCAGTTTCCACCACTGCGTTGCTGCCGGATGGCTCAATCTGGACCGCGGAAGGGGAGGAGCAGGGCTTTTCCTATCGGGACAGTGCCTTCCAGCAAAAAGGAGCTGTGATTCTTCGCAGCCGTTTTCAGCTGCAGCCCGGTGACGGATCCGAAATCACAGCCCGGATGCAGGAGCTGGCGCTGAAGCGCCGAACCTCTCAGCCTCTGGAGCTTCCCTCTGCGGGCAGCACCTTCAAACGTCCTGTGGGCGGTTATGCCGCAGCGCTGATTGACGGCGCAGGCCTCAAGGGCAAAGGGGTAGGCGGCGCGGCTGTATCGGAGAAACATGCGGGCTTTGTCGTCAATCTGGGCGGTGCAACGGCTGCCGATGTGCTGGCGACCATGGAACTGGTGAAAGAAGAAGTGTTAAAGCATTCCGGTATTCGTCTGGAGCCGGAGGTACGAATCTGGTAGGTGATCGTATGCAGTTTGTGATCGTTTCCGGACTTTCCGGAGCAGGAAAAAGTAAAACCGCATCATTTCTGGAGGATATCGGCTTTTATTGCGTGGACAATATGCCCACAGACCTGATTCCCCAGTTTGCGCAGCTCTGCATGGCCACCAAAGGCCGATATGAGCGGGTGGCGCTGGTGACCGATGTCCGGGCCAGTCTGACCTTTGACGGTCTGTTCAAGGCGCTGGACAGCCTGGACCAGATGCGGCTGCAGTATACCATTGTCTATGTGGAGGCCTCCACGGAGGTCATTATCAAGCGCTATAAGGAAACCCGCCGCAAGCATCCTCTGGCAAAGGACGGCAGCGATCTCAGCGCAGCGGTGGAGCGGGAACGGCAGCTGCTGGAACCCATCCGCAACCGTGCCAATGCCATCATCGATACCTCCGCTTTGTCCACGGCAAAGCTCCGCGGCGAAGTCATTAATCTGGTGGCGGGCGATCTGAAAGATCGTGCCATGACGGTAACGGTGGTCTCCTTCGGCTTCAAATTCGGTCTGCCGGTGGAGGCGGATCTGGTGTTCGATGTGCGGTTTTTGCCCAATCCCTACTATATTCCGGAGCTGCGGCACCTGACTGGATTGGATTCGGAAGTGCGGGATTTTGTATTTTCCTATCAGCAAACAAAGGACTTTACGAAAAAAGTGGAGGATCTTTTGTCATTTTGCCTGCCTTCCTATGTGGATGAGGGCAAGACCAATCTGGTGATTGCCGTGGGTTGTACCGGCGGCAAGCACCGCAGTGTATCCGTTGCTCGGGAGCTGGGCGATTTCATCGCCCGCAAAGGTTACGGCGTCACTCTCAGCCACCGGGATCTGGGAAGGAAATAAACCATATACAAAGAGGAAAACAATATGTCCTTTTGCTCCAATGTAAAGGCGGAGCTTTGCCGCCTGCCCATAAACCGAACCTGCTGCGCTGTGGCGGAGGCCTACGGCGTCCTGCTGTTCTGCAATACCTTTTCTCCAGCGGGAATTCGAATCGTTACAGAGTGTCGGGATTTTGCGATTCGTCTGCCCAGACTGTTCAAGAAAGCCTTTGAAATGGAATTTGATCAGCTGCCCGAACAGGAGCAGGGAAAGATGGTCTTTGTGCTGGAAGAGCCGGAAAAGCTGCTCAAGATCTACGAAGCCTTTGGTCTGGAGCCGGAAACCACCGTTTCTCTCCATGTAAATCTGGCGGTTCTGGAAGAGGAGTGCTGCAAGATCAGCTTCCTTCGAGGCGCCTTTATGGCGGGCGGCTCTGTGACGGATCCGGAAAAACGGTATCATCTGGAGCTGGCAACATCTCATCTGCGTGTTAGCCGGGAGGTCTACAGCCTGCTGATGGAGCTGGGCTTTTTCCCCAAGGATGTGGCCAGGGGCGGCAACAGCATTCTGTATTTCAAGCAGAGCGATTATATTGAAGATGTTCTGACCACTTTGGGCGCACCGGTCAATGCCATGCGCATTATGGAAGCCAAGGTGGAGAAGGATCTGCGGAATGATGTCAACCGCCGCGTCAACTGCGAGACTGCCAACTTAGGCAAAGCGGTGGATGCGGCACAGGAGCAGCTGGCGGCGATCCGCCGGCTGGAAGCAAACGGCACCTATGGCGATCTGCCGGACAAGCTTCGGAAAACAGCGGAGCTTCGCAAGGCCAATCCAGAAGCAACCCTGCTGGAGTTGGCGCAGATGCAGGATCCGCCCCTGACTAAATCCGCCATTAATCACCGAATGCGGAAGATTCTGGAACTATCCAGACAGTAAGGGCGCACATTTGAAATCGTCGCCTATGGCGACACCACCATTGTCAATTGTCAATTGTCCATTGTCAATTGACTCCTGAAAGGAGTCACCCATGGGATTTGTGCATCTCCATGTCCATACGGAATACAGCCTTCTGGACGGCGCCTGCCGCATCAGGAATATGATGGAGCGGGTCAAAGAGATCGGACAGGAGGCCATTGCCATTACCGATCACGGCGTCATGTACGGTGTGATCGATTTTTACCGTGCCGCCAAAAAGGCGGGGATTAAGCCCATCATCGGCTGTGAAGTCTATGTGGCGCCCAGAACCCGCCATGACCGTGTCCATGGCGTGGATCATGAAGCTTACCACCTGGTACTGCTGTGCAAGGATGAAACCGGCTACCGGAACCTGAGCTATATAGTTTCTCAGGCGTTTGTGGATGGCTTTTACGGCAAGCCCCGGGTGGACTGGGAGCTTCTACAGGCACATCACGAGGGCCTGATCGCCCTGTCTGCCTGCGTGGCGGGACAGATTCCACAGCTTCTTTTGCATAAAGACTATGAAGGCGCCAAGGCCAAGGCACTGGAGCTTTCCGTCCTTTTCGGCAAGGACAACTTCTATTTGGAGCTGCAGGATCACGGTCTACCGGAACAGCAGGAGATCAATCAGGGAATCTTGCGCATTGTCCGGGAAACCGGATTGCCGCCGGTGGTCACCAATGATGCCCACTATCTACGCAAAGAGGACAGCCGGATGCAGGATGTGCTCATGTGCGTGCAGATGGGCAAGACCGTGGATGATCCCAACCGGATGAAGTTTGCCACCGATGAATTCTATCTGAAATCGGAGGAAGAGCTGCGGCAGCTGTTCCCCCAGCAGGCGGAAGCCTTTGAAAACACGGTGAAAATTGCCCAGCGCTGCAATCTTGAATTCACCTTCGGCAAGTACCATCTGCCGGAATTTCAACTGCCGGAGGGCTACGATTCCCTGTCCTATCTGAAAGAGCTCTGCGACCGGGGCTTTGAAGAGCGGTATGGCGACCGTCATCCGGAATACCGCCAGCAGCTGGAATATGAGATCAATATGATCGAGAAAATGGGCTTTACAGACTATTTTCTCATTGTTTCGGACTTTGTCCGCTATGCAAAAAGCGTGGGAATCCCAGTTGGACCTGGCCGCGGTTCCGCTGCGGGCTCCATGGTTTCCTATACCCTCCATATCACGGATCTGGATCCCATGCAGTACAGTTTGTACTTTGAACGGTTCCTGAACCCGGAACGGATATCCATGCCTGATATCGATATGGACTTCGGCGATACCCGCCGCGGGGAAGTGGTGGACTATGTCCGGGCCAAATACGGCGAGGATCATGTGGCGCAGATCGTGACCTTCGGCACCATGGCAGCCAGAGGTGCCATCCGGGATGTGGGACGTGCCCTGAACTTCACCTATGCCGAAACCGACGTGGTTGCCAAGCTGGTGCCCACCATGCCTTTGCATATCACGCTGGAGGAGGCACTGAAAATCTCTCCCAAGCTGAAAGAAATGTATGACGATGACGAGCGGGTGCGGGAGCTGATCGATACGGCCCGTTCTCTGGAGGGTATGCCCCGCAATACCTCCACCCATGCTGCCGGCGTGGTCATCACCAAAAACCCGGTGTATACCTATGTGCCGCTGGCGACCAATGACGATGTGATCGTCACCCAGTACACCATGACCACACTGGAAGAACTGGGTCTGCTGAAAATGGACTTCCTGGGTCTGCGGAACCTGACGGTCATCGAGGATGCGGTGCAGGATATCAGAAAGCATGAGCCGGATTTCGATATGGGGAAAATTCCGGATAACGATCCGGAGACCTTTGCCATGCTCTCTGAGGGCCAGACCTCCGGTGTGTTCCAGATGGAATCCGCTGGTATGACCGGCGTCTGCGTCCAGATGAAGCCCCAGTCCATCGAAGACATCACGGCTATCGTGGCATTGTACCGCCCCGGTCCCATGGATTCGATCCCCCGGTTTGTCCAGAGCAAGCTCCGTCCGGAGACCATTGTCTACAAGCACCCCATGCTGGAACCCATTTTGAAGGTTACCTACGGATGCATCGTCTATCAGGAGCAGGTCATTGAGATCTTTCGGCGGCTGGGCGGCTTCAGCCTCGGTCAGGCCGATAATGTGCGCCGTGCTATCTCCAAAAAGAAGCAGGATATCATTGTGGCGGAGCGTAAGGCCTTTGTCTACGGCGATCCTGCACGGAATATTCACGGCGCAGTGGCAGTGGGTGTGCCCGAAGCCGTTGCCAATGCCATTTATGACGAGATTTTTGATTTTGCCAACTATGCCTTCAATAAGGCCCATGCGGTCTGCTATGCCAAGGTGGCCTATGATACGGCCTACTTGAAATGTCACTATCCCAGAGAATATATGGCGGCGCTGATGACTTCGGTTCTGGACGGCTCCACGAAAATAGCCGGCTATATCGGAGACTGCAAGGCTATGAATATCCCGGTGCTGCCGCCTGATCTGAACGAATCTACGGCCTATTTTACTGTGGTTCCGGAAGGAATTCGCTTCGGTCTTGCCGCTGTAAAAAACATTGGCCGCGGCTTTATCGAAAAGGTCACGGCGGAACGGGAAGCCGGTGGCCCATTTCAGTCGATGGAGGACTTCTGCAGCCGCATGTACGGCACGGAGCTGAATAAGCGTGCGGTGGAAAACCTGATCAAATGCGGCGCCTGTGACTGCTTCGGCCTGAAGCGAAGCCAACTGCTGTATATCTACGAAGCGGTCATTGATTCTGTAGCAGACGGCCGCCGCCGTAATGTAGAGGGGCAGATCGATTTGTTTGGTATGGTTTCCGAGGCTACGGACACCGCGGTTTCCATTCCTGTGCCGGAGCTGCCGGAGCTGAGTATGCAGGAAAAGATGTCCATGGAAAAGGATGTGACAGGTCTATATCTGTCCGGTCATCCCATGGATGGCTACCGGGCTATGCTGCGCGGCGCCAATGTGGCGGCCATCGGCGATATTATGGAATGCTTTGAAAACGGCGGCGATGAATATGCCGATGAGCAGACCGTTTCCATTGCCGGTATTGTGCAGCAGATGAAGATGAAAACCACCCGGAACAATTCTCTGATGGCCTATGTCACATTGGAGGATGATACGGGTGCTATGGAGTTGCTGGTATTCTCCAATGCCATTGACCGTTACGGCAATTATATGGCGGAAAATGCTGCCGTGGTGATCAGCGGCAAGATCTCCGTGCGGGACGAAAAAGCGCCGCAGCTGATCGTTAATCAGGTCTGGCCTCTGGAGCACTATTCTGCCGCGAAAAAGCTGAATTTGGATGTGAAACCCATCGATATCAAGCGGCTGTATCTGCAGATCCCGTCGGAAAACAGCAGGGAGGACCGCCGGATACGGCCTGTTCTGCAGATGTTCCCGGGCAAAATTCCGGTGACGTTGTACTATGCCGATGTGAAGCTCCGCCGCCAGACCTACTGCCTGCCGGATCCGGATCTGCTGCAGGAACTTCGGGAGATTTTGGGCGAAAAAAATGTTGTCTTAAAATGAGATAAAATTTACAGAAGGGATACAATTCCCGCAGGTTTTATGTTATACTTTTATGTTGGATGAGATTAGAAAGGAGGCGGACCATGGGACGCGGAAAATGGCTGGGTGTTCTTTTGGGCGCCCTGATCTCTGTGACATTGACCGGTTGTCTTGGTCAATCCGATGAACTCTACGCCCTTCCGAAGCAGCCGGATGAATACTATGAACTGCAGAAGGCCATTGACCTTGTGCTGGTGCCCAATGCCTCCTATTCCGGGCCTCTGACGGGCGCCAATCAGCAGGCGGTACAGCTTGCTGATCTGGATGGCGATGGTGCGGACGAAGCCGTTGTTTTTATTAAAACACCCGGAGAACGTCCCTTGAAAGTTTTTATTTTTGATGAAAACAAGGATGGTACCTATGAGAATACCGGTATCATCGAGGGCGACGGAAGCAGCTTTGACGCGGTGGAATATGCCCAGCTGGACGGGAAGCCGGGATTGGAAATTCTGGTGGGACGCCAGCTCAGCGAGCAAATTCCTCAGTCATTATGTGCCTACTCCTATCAGAACGGTGTGTTGACCGAGCTCATGAGCACTAATTATCTGGAATTCACCGTTGTGGATCTGGATAGGGATGACCGGAAGGATGTCTTTCTGCTGCGTGCCCCCTCGGAAGAACGGGTAACGGTAGCGGAGCTTTACCGCTATGTGAATGATCAGATGGAACGGGCGCCGGAGGCCTATCTTTCCAGCGGTGCCAAGGAGATTCGACGGATCGTCACAGGCTATGTGTCGCAGGGTGTTCCTGCCGTGTTTGTGGCAAGCGCCTATGATGCGGATATGATCATCACGGATATCTTTGCCTACAGCGGAGATACGTTCCGGAATGTATCCACCAATGCGGAAACAGGCCTCAGCGCGCAGACCGTCCGCAGCTATAATGTCTATGCCACGGATATCGATAATGACGGCTTGATCGAGCTGCCGTCTCCTGTGGCGCTGCCCAGCCAGAGCGGTGAGCATACCTACTGGGTCATCGATTGGTTCAATCTTCTGCCGAGCGGAGAAAAGCAGGTGAAGATGACTACCTTCCACAGCTATCTGAATGGCTGGTATCTGGATCTGCCTGCCTTATGGTACGGTGAGCTCACTGTAATCCGGGTAGAGGGCGAGGATGGCGGCTACGGATATACCTTCGCCAAATGGAACGGGCGGGAACAGGAGCCGGAAGAAATCGTGACCATTTATGCTTTCACGGGAGAAGACCGTGTGGAGCGTGCCAATTCCGACGGCAGATTCCTGTTGGCGGAAAAGGGCGAAACCGCCTATGCAGCCGTCTTTGGTACATGCAGTTGGGCAAAACAGCTTTCAAAGGAAGTTTTTAGCACCATGTTCCATTTCATTCGGGTGGACTGGAATACCGGTGAGATATAAGGGAGTGCGGGAATGAAGAAAGTATTGATCCTGGAAGATGAGGTAAGCATTCGCAGCTTTGTTGTCATCAACCTGAAACGGGCCGGTTATGAAGCCATTGAAGCGGGAACCGGCATGGAAGCGCTGGAACAGCTGAAAAACAACCCTGATATTGGTGTTGCAATTCTGGATATTATGCTGCCGGATATCGACGGCTTTGAAGTCTGCCGGAATATCCGAGCAACCAACAAGCAGATTGGCATTATTATGTTAACTGCAAGAAGTCAGGAAATGGACAAGGTTACCGGACTGATGACCGGCGCCGATGACTATATCACCAAGCCCTTCAGCCCTGCGGAACTGACGGCTCGAATCGATGCCCTATACCGCCGCGTGGGTGGTGATGTGGCGGTGGGTTCCGTGGAAATGCATCAGGGCCCCTTTGCCCTGAATATCCGCAACCGCACGCTGGATAAGTCCGGACGCCGCATCAAGCTGACGCAGGTGGAGTATGCCATCATGAAGCTGTTTATGCAGAACCCGGGCAGAGCATTGTCCCGCGAGGATATTCTGACGGCTGTCTGGGGCAGAGACTATGACGGCGAACTGAAGATCGTGGATGTGAACATCCGCCGTCTGCGAATCAAGATCGAAGACGATACTGCCAACCCTACCTTTATTACAACGGTCTGGGGCTTTGGCTATAAGTGGGGGGCATAAATCGCCCGACTGTTCTGCGGAAAGGAAGTGAGAAGGCTGAAACGAAACCGAAAACTCTCTGGCATCCAGCGTCGCTGGATCTTTAATAACCTGAGTCTGGTCATTGCGCTGGTTATGTGCTTCGTGGCGGTGTTCTCTGTTTCTTTCAGCGCCTATTGCTATTCCAATCTGCGGGTTGGCATGGAGGAAAAGGCCAGAACCACCACGGATTTCTTTGGTAACTATATCGGCCAGAGCTACAATGAATATTATCAGTCCTGCATCCGGTATGCCCAGACCTTTGAAGAGAAAAATCGACTGGAGCTGCAGTTTATTTCTGCCAACGGCAAATTAGTGGCGTCCTCCTATGGGCAGTGGGCAGGTCAGGCATCGGAGACCTCCGATATTGCCGATGCCATTTCCATGCAGAAGATCGCTCATTTCCGGGGCAGAAATCCTCAAACCGGCGAACGAATCATGGCGGTTTCCAGCCCCATGATCTACTCCAACGGTGAGGTCATCGGCGTTTTGCGCTTCGTCACCAGTTTGCGGATCGTGGATAAACAGATCTGGGCAGGCGTTGGTGCGGCGATTCTGGTGGGTGTCCTGTTTGTTGCGTTTATGCTCTACAGCAGCCAGTTCTTTATCCGCTCCATTCTGGATCCTGTTTCAGAAATTACAGTCACAGCTAAGCGCGTTGCTGCCGGGTCCTACGGCGCCAGAATCAAAAAATATCACGATGATGAGATCGGTGAGCTGGCAGATACCATCAACGAAATGTCTGCTCAGATCGCCAAATCGGAAAAGACCCAGACGGAGTTTATTTCCTCCGTCTCCCATGAACTCCGGACCCCTCTGACGGCCATCACCGGCTGGGGCGAGACGCTTCTTTCTTCTGAGACCATGGATCCGATGGAGACCCGCCGCGGTATGGGTATTATCCTCCGGGAGGCCAGGCGTCTGACCGGTATGGTGGAAGAGCTTCTGGAATTTACCAGAATCCAGGATGGCCGATTTGTGCTGAATGTGGAGGTTTCTGATCTTCTTTCTGCCTTCGAAGACACGGTCTTTATGTACGGCAGCCGCTTGAAGCAGGAAGGCATCGAACTGGAATATCTGGAAAACGAGGATGAGATTCCGGAGATTCCCTGTGATGTTGCCCGTATGCGGCAGGTCTTCCTGAATATTCTGGACAACGCCGCCAAGCATGGCGGCGAGGGCAAGAAAATCACGGCCTCCATCAATCGGGAGGATGAGAATGTGGTCATCCGGATCCGGGACTTTGGCCCCGGTATTCCCGAGGATGAACTGCCTCATGTGAAAATGAAGTTTTATAAAGGCAGCTCCAAAGCCCGCGGCAACGGAATCGGCCTTTCTGTATGTGAAGAGATCGTCACCATGCACGGCGGAGAACTGATACTGGAAAACGCCGAGGGAGGCGGTATGCTGGTTACCATTACACTTCCCGTGGGGGAGGAATAGAGGAACAATATGTCAAATCAAAATCAACAGGAAAAATTCAAAACCATGATCGGCGGTCAGGCTCTGATCGAAGGCATCATGATGCGCGGCCCGGAAAAGGAATCCATCGTTGTCCGTGGCCCGGAGGGGCTGGTGGTTAAGACCCAGCCTCTGAAGCTGGTTGCGAAAAAGCATAAGATTTTCGGATGGCCCTTTGTTCGCGGTGTGGTGAATTTCGGTGCCAGCATGGTCAACGGCATCAAGGCCCTGCTGTACTCCGCGGAATTCTTCCCGGAGGAAGAGGTGGGAGAGCCGTCCAAATTTGACCAGTGGCTGGAAAAGAAGATCGGTTCGGAAAAGATGGAAAAGTATGTGATCTATTCCGCACTGGTGCTGGGTCTTGCCATGGCGGTGGGCCTGTTTGTGCTGCTGCCCACCTTTATTGCCGGCCTGTTCAAGGGCCTGCACGGCAACTACTTTGCCCGCAATCTGGTGGAAGGTATTGTAAAAATTGTACTGTTTTTGGGCTATATGATCCTTGTGTCCCAAATGAAGGACATGAAAAGAGTATTCTCTTATCATGGAGCGGAGCATAAAACCATCCGCTGCTATGAAGCCCAGCTGCCCCTGACGGTGGAGAATGTCCGTCCCATGACCCGGAAGCATCCCCGTTGCGGCACCAGCTTCCTGCTGGTGGTGATCTGCATCAGCATTCTTCTGGGCGCGGTGATCCGTGTGGACAATACCTTCGCCCGAATGGGACTGCATCTGTTGCTGCTGCTTCCCATCGTTGCCATCAGCTATGAGTTCAACCGTCTGGTGGGCCGCCATGACAACTGGCTGACCAGAATTCTGACGGCGCCCGGACAGTGGATGCAGAACTTCACCACTCATGAACCGGACGATTCCATGATCGAAGTGGCCATCACCGCTCTGCAGGAGGTTCTGCCGGAGCAGGAGGGCGCCGATCAATGGTAACTTACGGAGAGCTGTACCGCCGGGTGAAGTATGCGCTGGAGCCTTCGGAGAAGGAACAGGCAGCCTTTGTTGCGCGGGAACTGCTGGCATTTGTCACAGGCTATGAGCCTGCTGCCATTATGGCCATGCAGACCATTTATGCCGCCGAAGATACGGCAAAGCGGTATATGGAGCTGGCAGGACGGATTTTGGCAGGGGAACCCCTTGCCTATATTCTGGGCCAGTGGAGCTTTTACGGTCTGGATTTGACAGTGACGCCGGATGTGCTGATCCCCCGGGATGATACCATGGCGGTGGTGGAGCTGGCGCTGGAACAGCGGTTCCGA
The DNA here is from genome assembly GCA_045530865.1 of Candidatus Avilachnospira sp. Lineage (GTDB taxonomy): Bacteria > Bacillota > Clostridia > Oscillospirales > Oscillospiraceae > Avoscillospira. Next base: position 6,254 of record JAZSCX010000121.1, on the reverse strand, counting down.
TTGCCTGCCAATCCCAGAATTCTGGATCTTTGCACCGGCTCCGGTTGTATCGGTCTTGCGCTGGCCTCTCAGATCAAAGATGCCCGGGTAACGCTGGCAGATCTTTCTCCCAAGGCACTGAAAATTGCAAAAAAGAATACAACGGATCTGCATCTGACCTCCCGCGTCTCCTGTATTCAGGCCGATGCCACAAAGCCTGCCAGTCGGTTTCTGGGGCAGTTTGATCTGCTAATCTCCAATCCGCCCTATATCACCGGTGCAGAAATGCACGTGCTTCAGCCCTCGGTAAGGGACTATGAGCCCCATATGGCATTGTACGGCGGCGAGGACGGTCTGGATTTCTACCGTGCCATCGCGGTCAATTACGCCGCCGCTGTGAAGCCGGAGGGCTATATCTGTCTGGAATTCGGTATGGGACAGGAAACTGGTGTATGTGGAATTCTGCAGGCGCATGGCTTTGAAGTTCTGCGGCTGAAAAAAGATATGGGTCAAATCGTAAGAGCAGTTCTTGCACAAAAGAAAGAGAGGAATTAGGAACATGAAGAAGGGTACCAATGAAATGCAATCTCCTGCAAGCGATAAGAAAAAAGCACTGGAAACTGCCATTGCGCAGATTGAAAAGAACTTTGGCAAGGGTACCGTGATGCGTCTGGGTGACCGTCCGGAGATGCAGGTGGATGCCATTCCCACCGGTTCTCTGGCGCTGGACGCTGCGCTGGGTATTGGCGGTGTGCCCAAGGGCAGAATCATTGAGATCTACGGTCCTGAGTCCTCCGGCAAGACCACTCTGGCGCTTCACATTGTGGCATCTGCCCAGAAGAAGGGCGGCGAAGTGGCCTTTGTGGATGCCGAGCATGCACTGGATCCCGATTATGCCGCTGCCATCGGCGTGGATATCGATAATATGTTGGTGTCCCAGCCGGATACCGGTGAGCAGGCGCTGGAGATCACCGATGCACTGGTGCGTTCCGGCGCAGTGGATGTGGTGGTTGTGGACTCCGTTGCAGCCCTGACGCCCCGTGCTGAAATCGAAGGCGAAATGGGCGATACCTTCGTGGGTCTGCAGGCCCGTCTCATGTCTCAGGCCCTGCGGAAGCTGGCTGGCAACATTGCCAAGACCAACTGTGTGGTCATTTTCATCAACCAGCTGCGAATGAAGATCGGCGTCATGTACGGCAACCCCGAAACCACCACTGGCGGCAATGCGCTGAAGTTCTATGCTTCTGTGCGTATTGATATCCGCCGTACCGAAGCCATCAAGAACGGCTCCGAGATCATTGGCAACCGCACCCGTGCCAAGATTGTGAAGAACAAGGTGGCGCCTCCCTTCAAAGAAGCCATTTTCGATATCATGTATGGCGAAGGTATCTCCAAGTGGGGCGAACTGGTGGATCTGGCCGTCCAGCTGGATATCGTGCAGAAGTCCGGCAGCTGGTTCTCCATGGGAGATGAACGAATCGGTCAGGGCCGTGATGCAGTCAAGTCCTATTTGATGGGCAATCCCGAGATCGCGGAAAAGGTGGAAGCCGAAGTCCGTGAGAACCTGTATAAGCTCACCGGCGGCAAGCCCAGAGCAGCTGCCAAGCCTGCATCTCAGGCCGTAGGCGTAGATGCCGACGATTTTGACGATGATAATTGAGAAAATTGAGCCCATGATCCGACAGGAGCACACCTTTCGTGTGCTCCTGTCGGATGGCTCTGTAATAAAGACACAGGATTATGTGATTGCGGATCTGGGGCTGTATCCCGGCAGGGAACTGGACGATGCCGAAATGGCTGCCCTTCGGGATGCTGTGGGAAAGGCCTCCGCAAAAGTCCGGGCTGTTCGGATCGTGTCGGCCTCCGGTGTGTCCAAACAGGAGCTGGAGCACCGTCTGACGCAGAAGGGTGAAACGCCGCAGGATGCCAGAGCGGCAGTCCAATGGCTCAGCGATTTGCAGCTGCTGGATGATGCCAGAACGGCGGAGCAGCTGGTGCAATCTGCAGTGCGCAAAGGCTATGGACGATCCAGGATCAAACAGATTCTGTACGAAAAACGGATTCCGGAGGAATACTGGGAAGATGCTCTTTCCCTGATTCCTGAAATGGACGATGCGGTGGACAAATTTCTGCAGCAGCGCCTGAAGGGCAGGAAACCGGATCAGAAGGAATTAAAAAGAACCATCGATGCATTGCTGCGCCGGGGGCACAGCTGGGCGGATATCCGAGCCGGCCTGAAACGGTACTCGTCATCGTTGGAAGCGGATTTGGAGGAAAGCTATGAGTGAACGGATCGGCATGGTTTCTTTGGGCTGTGCGAAAAATCAGGTCAACGCCGAGCAGATGCTGTTTCTGCTGCAGCAGGCCGGATTTGAGATCTCCGGCAGCCCTGATGGCTGTGATCTGGCCATCGTCAATACCTGCGGTTTTATTGACAGCGCCAAGCAGGAAGCCATCGACAATATTCTGGCACTAGGTCAGCTGAAGGAAGCGGGCAGACTGGGCAAAATTCTGGTCACCGGCTGTCTGGCACAGCGCTATCAGGAGGAGATCATCCGGGAAATGCCCGAGGTGGATGGAATCTTAGGCACCGGCAGCTACTATGATGTGGTGGCAGCGGTCAAAAAGGTGCTGGCAGGCCGTCAGGTTCTGCAGTTTGACGATATCGATGCACCCATCGATGAAACGGAGCGCATCCTGACCACCCCGGAGCACTATGCCTATCTGAAAATTGCAGAGGGCTGCGATAACCACTGTGCCTACTGCATCATTCCTGCCTTGCGCGGCAGATTCCGTAGCCGGGAACTGGACGATGTGCTTTTTGAAGCCCGGCAGCTGGTCATGGACGGCGTCAAGGAGATCATCGTGGTGGCGCAGGATATCACCCGCTACGGCATTGATCTGGACTGCCATGAATATCTGCTGCCCCAGCTCATGCGGGAGCTTTGTAAGATCGATGGAATCCATTGGGTACGGCTGCACTATCTTTATCCCGATGTGCTCAATGATGAGATGATCGATGTGATCGCATCGGAGCCCAAGATCGTCAAGTATCTGGATATTCCCATTCAGCATATCAGCGATGAAATCCTGAGAAAAATGAACCGTCACGGCGATGGCGCATTCCTGAAAGCTATGTTCCGCAAGCTGCGGGAACGGATCCCCGGGGTCGTTCTTCGGACCAGTCTCATTGCCGGTCTCCCCGGCGAAGGAGAAGAGGAGTTTGAAGAACTCTGCGATTTCCTGCGGGAGTTCCGTCTGGAACGTGTGGGCGCTTTCGTGTTCTCTCCGGAAGAAGGAACGCTGGCAGCCACCATGGAATATCCCCCCACGGAAGTGGCGCAGGCCAGAGCCGAGCGGTTGGCGGAGATCCAGTCCCGCATCATGGATGAGTACAATGAAAGCCTGTTGGATACCACCATGGAGATCCTCTGCGAGGGCTATGATCCGGAGGAGGATGCCTATTTCGGCCGCTCCTATGCCGACAGTCCCGATATTGACGGCAAGGTCTGGTTTACCGCAGAGCGGACGGTAAAGGTGGGCGAATTTGTGCCCGTGTACATTACGGATGTTTATGACGGTGAGCTCATTGGTGAGCTGGAGGAGGATGAAGCATGACAACTGCAAGTAAAATCACCTTGGTTCGTGTATTTATGATTCCGGTTTTCATGGCGGTATTGCTGATGGGCTACAATTGGGCAGCGCTGATTATCTTTGCCATTGCCAGTTTGACCGACTTCGTGGATGGCTATATTGCCCGCCATTATAATCAGACCAGCGATTTTGGCAAGTTCCTGGATCCGCTGGCAGATAAACTGCTGGTCACGGCAGCCATGCTGATTTTTGTCCAGTGGAACCGGATGCCCGCATGGGCGGTCATGATTGTGCTGGCCCGGGAATTTGCAGTTTCCGGTCTTCGGATGGTGGCAGCCACCGGCGGTAAGGTGCTGGCTGCAGGCTGGAGCGGCAAGGTCAAGACCTTCTCCACCATGGTTGGCCTGTGTGTGATGATGGTGTTCTCCTATGGCTGGCTGGACTGGATCGTTACCGGCATCATTGTGGCAACCACCCTGTATTCCGGCATTGAGTACTTCATTCAGAACTGGAATGTCATCAAACCCTGAAATGATCAAAAAAGAGATGCGTACGCATCTCTTTTTGATTCCCACTTGACAAACTTGTATGATTGTGTTACTGTGTTAATACAACAACGAAAGGGGCGCGTTATGGATTGGATCATAGAAAGTGATCGTCCCATCTGGCTGCAGCTTTACGAGCAGTTGACCCTTCGGATCGTCACGGGGGAATATCCCAAAGGCGGCAGAATGCCCACGGTGCGGGAACTTGCAGCGGAAGCTGGTGTGAATCCCAATACCATGCAGCGTGCGTTGGCGCATCTGGAGGAGCAGGGGCTGGTGATTACCAACCGCACAGCAGGGCGGCAGGTCACAGAGGACGAACAACAAATCGCAGCTGTCCGAATGCAGCTGGCACAAAAGATCATTTCGGATTATTTGCAGGGAATGGGTGTTCTGGGCTTCTCTGAGGAGGAAGCCATCTCCCTGCTGAACAGAGAGGAGTGAACCCATGGAAGAGAATTTGATCGTTTGTCAGGGCCTGACCAAGCGCTATGGAATTAAATGCGCGGTGGATCAGGTGGATCTGACCATTGGTCGGGGACGGATCATCGGTCTGCTTGGCCCTAACGGAAGCGGCAAGACCACCTGGATCAAGCTGCTTTGCGGATTGATACAGCCCTCGTCAGGCTCTGTGACCATTGATGGTCAGAAGCCGGGTGTGCATACGAAAGCGATTGTCAGCTATCTTCCCGACCGTATGTATTTTGCTGACTGGATGAAAGCCGGCGATTTGCTGGACTATTTTGCAGACTTCTATCCGGATTTTGACCGCAAGAAAGCGGAAGCCATGTGCATCAGCCTCGGTATTGGGCAAAAGGATCGGATCAAAACCATGTCCAAGGGCACCAAGGAAAAGCTGCAGCTGGCGGTTGTCATGAGCCGCAGGGCACAGCTGTATCTGCTGGATGAACCCATTGCCGGTGTGGATCCTGCTGCCCGGGACTATATCCTGCACACCATCCTGTCCAATTACAACCATGAAGGCACGGTGATCATCTCCACCCATCTGATCTCCGATGTGGAAAAGGTTTTGGACGAGGTCATCTTCCTGAAAAACGGACAGCTGGTCTGCTACGATACGGTGGATCGCATCCGGGAAAGTCAGGGAAAGAGCGTAGACGCGCTGTTCCGTGAAATATTCCGTACCATTCCGGTACAGGAGGGAGGGTATCAGCCATGGGGAAATTGATGAAATATGATCTGCGCGCAGCCATGCGTCTGTTTATTCCCGTCTGGATCGGCACTCTGGTGCTTTCTGTGATTAATGCCATCGCGATTAACACCAGCCTTAACCGGGAACATTGGGCGCTGAACCTCCTGACAAACCTAACCATGATTGCCAATGTGCTGCTTCTTGTTTCCGTGTTTATCATTACGCTGATTTATATTGTTCTGCGGTTTTATCACTCCATGCTCAAAGATGAGGCTTATCTGACTTTTACGCTTCCTGCGCGGATCGATTCGATCCTCTGGTCCAAGATCTGCAGCGGTATGATCCTGTACGGCGGAACATTTTTGGTGTTTCTGGCATCCATCTTTATTCTGATCTCCGGTGCGCTGTCGTTTGACGATTTGCCCTACATCTGGCGAGGATTGATGAGATATGTCAGTGTGGGCGAAGTGATCCTGACAGTTGTGTTTGCTCTGGTTATGATTCTGACAGGTCTGATCATCAGCATGCTTCAGATGTATGCGGCCATGGCGATGGGGCAATTGGCAAAGAAGCAGAAGGTTATTGCCTCGGTTGCGGCATACATTGGCATCAATATTGCGATCTCCACACTTACTTCTGCAGTTTTCACACCCGCCATGGTGCGCGGCGTGGTTTATTGGGATTCAATGGCGATCTCTTCCATGCGCGGCGTCCATGTGATCTGGCTGTTCATGGCAGTGATGCTGGCGTTCTATGTTATTCTTGGCGCAGCGTTTTATTTCACTACTCGATATATATTCTCCAGAAAGCTCAACCTAGAATAAACAAGCAAGCCGCAGCAACTTGAACTGCCCCAGTTTGTGTGGACAGCACAAAAAAGCACCTGAGTAGGAAAAATTAAGTTTTAAGCGGAGTGGCGCAGCATCAGCGGCGCCACTCCAGTTTTATTCTGAATGCGCTCGTGGTTATAAAAGTGAATGTAT